>JBLRWR010000108.1:0-6697 GCA_047921135.1 Candidatus Brevefilum sp. | reverse complement strand
CTGCGCTTTTTTCTTTTGTTTTGGTTTTCTTTGAGATCTGCTTCTGCCTGGGTTTGATCGAAGCCCAGCAATGCATTGCGGTCCATCTGGTTGGCTTTTTGAAACATGGCCGCCATTTCATCCGCAGTGTAGGGCAGGTCATGATCCAGCCACCAATAGATGGTGGCCAACAGTGAGCCCGTGAAATGGTTGGCGATAAAATCGATCGGCAGAACAGTCTCGGTTCCCAATTCCTCCACCTCAGCTTGGAGGAACTTTGCAATGTTCTCAGCCACACTATGCTGCAACTGGCGGGCGGCTGTGATGGCACCCTTGCCGATCGTCAGGATGCGGTACAGGTCATAATGGTTGGCAGCAAACTCAAACAGCTTGACAATCGCTTTGGTGTCTTCCAAATGCCAGTGTGCGGCGGTCAATTGGGGTACCTGCCCCATAAAGTCCTCCACCAGCTGGCCCATCACCTCCAGCAGAAGTTCATCTTTGTCTTTGAAGTGCAGGTAAAACGTGGCCCTGCCCAGGTTGGCTTTTTCGGTGATATCCAGGATTGAGATGTCGTCATAACCCTCCTCAAGGATGAGGGTGGTCATCGCTTCGCGCAACAATTTTCGTGTTCGCTGAACGCGCCGGTCAAGTTGTCTGGCCATCGAGGCTCCTTTAGATTCAGACAGTATAGTTTGTTGTGTACAATATTAGACATATGTTTAATAATGTAATCGATACCATTATAAAACATAATTGTTATCTGTCAAGGACAAAATCCAGTCAACAACAGCCGATTTAATCAATTCATTGGCTTGCTGCACCCTTTACAACACTGTTGAGGTAAAAGTGGCGCGGTTGAGATGCTTAAACCACAGCAGGATGAATCCGGAGACCCATCCTGCAGGAGATTTCTTATGAAGAGGTGTGAGGAACAACTGGTTTTTAGTGCGTGACCTGACCCCTCACTAAATCACAGTTGAAAAGGTCAATCCGCCTGCACTGCGGCGAGCTTTTCTCTTACCTCTACTTTGACAGCATTCGGCTGCGGCGTTTTGATCAACGCCATCATCACAGCAGCCACAAGCAGGATTCCCGCAGCCATCAGGTAGGCATTGGAAAAATCCCCAAAAAGGTCTTTGAAGGTGCTGCCCAGTTGTGAAATCATAAATCCTCCCAATCCCCAGGCGGTGTAGACAATGCCGTAGTTAATGGCAAAATTGGCGGGCCCAAAGAAATCTTTGGTGATGACCGGGAAGACGGCCAGGTTGGCACCGTAATTCGCGCCTATCAGCGCAACCATCAGCATCAAAGCCGGGACGTTAGCCAGGAAACTGCCTGGTACGATTGTCCGCAGTAAGAGCACCAGCACGGCCTGGAAAACAAATGCAATCGACAACACAGCTTTGCGACCGATTTTATCAGAAAGCAGGCCATACAACACCCGGCCAGTGCCGTTACCGATCGCCAGAACGGAGACAGCAATTGCGCTGACCGCAACCAGGCCGACCTGATCAGCAACGATCGACGCCAGGTTGCCAATCACCATCAGCCCGGCACCCGAGCCAAACGCAAAGGTGATCCACAGTACATAAAACTGCCAGGTTTTGACTGTCTGACGGGGTTTAAAATCCACCTGGCTGGCAATTGCCACAGCTTCTTTCAGGGAAGCGACCGGTTTGACATAATTTTCTGCCGGGAACTTTAAAAATTGAGCAAAGCCAACCACGGCAACAAGCATACCGATACCCAGGTAAAGCATAGTGGACTGCAGGCCAAACCAGTCAATCATCGCACGGGATAGCGGTGCCACCCATACGCTTCCCATCCCAAAACCAGCCACAACAATACCCGAGATCAGGCCTGCTTTGGAGGGCGGAAACCAGCGTAAAGCAGCCGGTGCGGCAGAAGCATACACAAACCCAATTCCTGAACCCAGCAAGACACCAAAGGCGGCCGTGTAAACCCATGGTGAGGTGGAGAAACTGGAAATGATCATCCCCAGCCCGGAAAGCAGCCCGCCAATGCTGACGATCAAGCGGGGACCAAGCTTGTAAAGCAGCCGGGCGCCGACCAGGGTCATGAGTGAGAAAACCACCACAGCCACAGAATAGGGTAATGTCTTTTGCGATTCAGCCCACCCCCAGGCAGCAGGGATATTGGCCCTGATCACGCTCCATGAATAGAGCACCCCCAAAGCCAGCAGGGCGCCAGTTCCTGCGGCAGTCACCAGCCACCCCTGGCCTGGTTTAACAGATGCACGTTTCGTTGGATTTTCCATGTTGATTTTGTTATTAATCCTTTCAAAAATTGGGTAAGAGAATTCGGAGTGGTAAAGGGATGACTCTGCCCATGGATCACTTTTCTGCCTGGCCGAGCCCCAGCACCGCTACTTTGTCAGACAAACTATTATAATTTAATTGTCAGACAATTGTCAAGGGTAAACTTCGCTTCGGCAGTAGCCACTTCTTACCGACATATCGGGGCCAGTTGCCCACAGGATCGCTTATAATTAATCCATCATCCTGATGATTGGGAGTTGAAGGAACAGCATGGTAACACGACCACTTGACATCCTGGAGAACTTGAACTCAACAACAAAGATTCTGGGGTTAAACATCAGCGGACAAAAAACTATCGCTGTCTACGGGGACATGAACGGGTTAATCTACGAGCGCATGCAAATGGAAGCCATCACCGGAATGTCCTTCCCGGAGGGATTTGATGCCATTTGCGCCCAGGCAGACAAACTGCTCAAGCTCTGCCGTGCGCAGGGGCTGAGCAGTCCGGAGGTCATTTCCCTGGCCGTCAGCAGCCCGGTAGACCTGACCCGCGGCATTATGATGGCCCCTCCAGACCTACCCGGATGGGATGAAGCGCCTATCAAAGGCAGACTGGGTGTGCGCTACAACCTACCCGTGCTGATCGAACAGCGCAGCAATGCCGGTGCGCTGGCCGAGTTGCATTTTGGCGCTGGCATTGGGGTCGAAAACCAACTATTTTTAGATCAGGAACCCGTGGTTTCCGTTGGAATCATCAAAGATAACCAAATTTATCACGGTGCCAACGATGCTGGCGGCGAGATTGGGGCTATGCGCATGGCTAAGACCGGCCCATCCGGGTTGGGGCAGCCTGGCTCGCTATCCGGCTTTGCCAGCGGGTTGGGCATGGCCGAGCTGGCTCACTTACGCTTTCCTGCACAGTGGCCTTCCCCGCCCCTGCCCTATGAACTGGTCAGGGCGGTTAATGAAGGGCAAGAAGAAGCGCTGCAGGTCATAACAGAATCCGCCGATCACCTGGGAAAGGCTTTGCTGTGGCTCATTTTTGCCCTGGACCCGGAACTGGTCGTGTTCGGGCACCCGGGGGACCTGCTGGGAGAGCACCTACTCACGCCCTTGAGGGATGCCGTCCTGCGTTATGGCGGCGCAGAAGCCCGTTTGCTGCCCCGCCTGGCTCTTTCAAAATTAGGCGCCAAGCTGGATGACACCGCCGCTTTAATGGCGGTCATTCATGCCTTTAAGAACCAGCCTAATAATTGATCTCCGCGCCATTGCATTGATCGTGTAACAACCGACTGATGTGTCATACATTGAATTGACAAAGTTAAACCTTGTCCCCTTGTTAGGCACCTATTCCAGCCCCAACTGATAGCAAAGTATAATTTAAGATGATCATGACCCAACCAGCACCCGGTTATTTAGCCCTTTTTGCATCCGGCGAATTGGCCCGGCGCGTCAGGGCCGCCTACGCCCGCCTGGAACATTGCGATCTTTGCCCATTAGGTTGCGGTGTGGACCGCACCCAGGGTGAACTGGGTATTTGCCAGACCGGTGAACTTGCCCGGGTGAGCAGCTACGGCCCCCACCCCGGGGAGGAACGCCCCCTCAGCGGCTGGCGCGGCTCGGGCACGATCTTTTTCGCCCGCTGCAACCTGCGCTGCGTCTTCTGCCAGAACGCCGACATCAGCCAGGTCTCCACGGGCCGAGAGGTCAGCCCGGAAGAATTGGCCGGCATGATGCTGGACCTGCAAGCCCGCGGCTGCCACAACATCAACCTTGTCTCCCCCAGCCATATCGTTCCCCAAATCCTGGCGGCGATCGATATTGCCGCCCAACGCGGCCTGTCCCTCCCCATCGTCTACAACACCGGCGGATACGACGCCCTCGAAACTCTGGCGCTGCTGGATGGCGTGGTGGATATCTACATGCCGGATATGAAATATGGCGATCCACATCCTGCGCTCAAGTATTCCCGCGTCAAGGACTACCCCCGCATCAACCAGGCCGCGGTTTTAGAGATGCAGCGCCAGTTGGGCGATCTCCAGTTGGACGAACAGGGGATCGCCTGGCGGGGTCTGCTGGTGCGCCACCTGGTGCTGCCCAACGGCTTAGCCGGCAGTGAGGCGGTCTTCCAGTTCCTGGCAGAAAAGGTCTCAAAAAACGTGTACTTGAACATCATGGCCCAATATCATCCAGCCTTCAGGGCTTGGGAGCACCCCGAGCTGAGCCGGCGCATCAGCCACGAGGAGTACCAGGCAGCCGTCAACCTGGCCAAAGCCCTCGGCCTGACCCGCTTGGATTAGCATTAACATTCGTATTTGGCACCAACCATATCCAGCCATACCCCCAAAATTAGCACAGCAGCGCCCCGGCGGGACACCCCTACCTTTGTAGGGTGGGTTGGCCTATTAAATTGAGTTCCATGGCGATTAAGTATATAAGCAATGATTCGAACTACGAGCTGTCACAAGCCAACCCACCACTCCATCGCGGTCCCCGTTTATATTTGAGGTTGACCAGGACCTAAAAGGATGAGAATTATTCACAATACAAAAAATCAGACTTCCCGCTAACCCACCGATCAAGGGCGCCATTGGTCAAAGCACATGTCTTAAAACCCAAACCCTGACCATTTCTAAGTCGATCCACCCCGTGATACAATTTAGGCAATGCACAACCCATCTTTGCCTCATCAACCCATCGGCGTCTTCGATTCCGGAGTGGGCGGCCTGTCGGTGCTGCGCGCCATCCGCACACTGCTTCCCCATGAACACGTCCTTTACCTGGCTGACCAGGCCCACATCCCCTACGGCCCGCGCCCGAAAGCGCACATCAAAGGCTTTGCCTTTGGGATCACCGAATTCTTGCTCGCCCAGGGCGCTAAGCTGATCGTGGTGGCCTGCAACACCGCCTCCGCTGCTGCCCTGCACGATCTGCGCGCACATTTCCCCGATGTGCCCTTCGTCGGGATGGAACCGGCCGTCAAACCCGCCGCCGCGTTGACCCGCACCGGCCGGGTGGGCGTCCTGGCCACGCCGACCACCTTTGCCGGCGACCTGTACGCTGCCCTGGTGGACCGCTTTGCCCAGGGAATTGAGATCTACAAAAACACCTGCCCGGGATTGGTTGAGCAGATCGAAAAAGGGGCATGGGATGCCCCCGAAGCACATGCAATCCTGGAAAACGCACTGACCCCCATGCTGGCAGCAGGCGTCGACACAGTCGTGCTGGGCTGCACCCATTATCCCTTTGTGATACCGCAGATCCAGTCCATCACCGGACCCGGGGTGCACACAATTGACCCTGCCCCGGCAGTTGCCCGTCAAACCGAGCGCCTGCTGGCCGAGCGCGGTTGGCTCAATTCCAGCCAGGCCGAGGGTGAACTGTCCTTCTTCACCAGCGGGGAACCTTCAAGCCTGGATGCCCTGCTGCCGCGCTTGCTGGGTGAGCAAGCTCCAATTACCCAAATAAACTGGAACAACTTAATACTTGAACTGACCCCGTCCCCTTAATCTTCCCGGATGATGGTCGACCCTGAAGAGCCGTCCGGACGGGATGTGACGATGTCATCCCCCTTCTGCAAATAACCCTCATACCGCGCTGCGCCGGCGTAGGCCCGCCAGCCGCTCAGCACCATTGGGAAGGGCTCACCCACACCCAGCCATTCCCCGTTAAACTTGCGCGCCAGGTGCACATGCGTGCCACTGGACTGACCGCCCTCGCAGGAGGGATGTCCGATAGGCGCATCAGCCTCCACCCAGGCGCCAACCGGCACACGATCCTGTTCGGCAATGTGCATATACACCAGCACCCAACCGGTGCCCTCATCGCCGTCGCCATCCAGGTCCAGGGCGACCACGCCTCGCCCTGAGCGGACCACCAGACCTGGCGCAGAAGCCGTCACCCACCGGGCTGAGACGGCACAGGGCGGCTCACCCGTGATGGGCGCAAAATCTAATGCCCCGCGGGGGGTGCCCGTCTGCCAGGTAATGTGCGGACCGCCTGTCAGGCTCCAGGCTTCGCCCAGTGTGAAGGGCAGGTCCAGTTCGGGCTGGCGATCAGTGGAAAGCAGGTAGGGTTCCACCACTGCAGCCCGCGACCAGGGGTCACCATACAAGGCCTGGTAAAAATGCAGGAAAGAAGCCTCCCCATACAAGGCCGCCGCCCAACCCGCCTGATCGTAAAGCCCGGCGAACAACGCCATCAACCCCACACTGCCGGCATTCAGGCCGGGCGAGAGTCGCCCCTGCCCGCCGCGGTAAAAGTTAAGCGTTAAAAAGCTGCCCTCCCGCCAGCCATAAAAGCCCTGGGCCAGCAGTTTGGCCGTGATCATCAGTTCGTTATATAATCCCGTGTCCACAGCGCCATACCCGATCGGGTAGCGGTCAGTTTCGGCATCCGGGGGATGCCCGTAGACCCAGCCTGAGCGGTATTCCAGG
>JBLRWR010000107.1:0-6735 GCA_047921135.1 Candidatus Brevefilum sp. | reverse complement strand
CTCATGAGTCGCCCCTACGGGTGGTTATTTCCGTACCGACGCCCTGTCAGGGCGTCTCTACGAATGACGCGGGTTTATCTCATAGCGCTGTTGCCTGCAAAGATGCTACGTGTGTTTGGGTTAAAAAACATCTTGCCCTTTGGGATCACGTGATGGTCCGGGTGGTGGTTATAGAAACACAATTCATTGAAAAATATTGTCACATGAGATATTTTAAAATCTTGTAGGGGCGACTCATGAGTCGCCCCTACGGGTGGTTATTTCCGTACCGACGCCCTGTCAGGGCGTCTCTACGAACGATGCGGGTTTATCTCGTAGCGACGTTGCCTGCAACGTCGCTACGGGCATGTGGGGATGAAAATCATTTGTGTTTTTTACGTATCACGGCGATATCGATCTTGGACATCCGGTAAAAATGTGTTAGAATCATGGCTACAATTCTGGGGCATGGTGCAACGGCAGCACAGCGGACTTTGAATCCGTTGATCCAGGTTCGAATCCTGGTGCCCCGGCCATTTTGAACCAAAACATTGAATAACCAAGAGACCGACCCCGCAAGATCTATCACGAGACAGGCATTTATCAGAAAATGCCTTACTTGTGATTTTGTATTTAATTGGTGAATGCTTTCACGGGCGGCGGTGGGCTGATTTTAGAGGATAATACACAATGACCTTAGCATCGATCATATTGGCTGCGGGTGAAGGGACCCGCATGCGTTCCAAATATCCCAAGGTGCTGCATAAGCTGGCTGGAAAACCCCTGGTGTGGTACGCGCTCAAGGCCGTGGAGGGTCTGGCAGACCTGACGCCGGTATTGGTGGTGGGTCATGGCGCTGAGGCGGTCAAGGCCGCCATGGGTGACCAGGCTGACTATGCCCTCCAATCGGAGCAACTGGGCACCGGTCATGCGGTGCTGATGGCGCAGCCCCTGCTGGACTCTAAGGCCGATACGTTGCTGGTGACTCTGGCCGACATGCCCCTGCTGCGGGGTGAATCGCTGCAGCGGCTGGTGGCCTTGCATCAATCCTCCGATAGCCCGGTGACGATGACCAGCTTTATCGGCGAAGCCGCGCGCGGTTTTGGCCGGGTGGTGCGGGATGCCAGCGGGCACGTGGCCGCTATCGTTGAACAGGCGGATGCCACGCCAGAACAGCTGGCCATCCGCGAGTATAACGTCAGCGCTTATTGTTTTGATGCGGCGTGGCTCTGGTCGGCCCTGGCGCGCATTCCCGTCTCGCCCAAGGGCGAATATTACCTGACGGATACGGTCAGCCTGGCGGTTGAGGCGGGCTTCCCGGTGAAATCTCTGGTGTTGGAAGACCCGGACGAGGCCATCGGCCTGAACAACCGCCTGCACCTGGCTGAGGCTGAAAAGGTGATGCGCAAGCGGGTCAACGCAGGCTGGATGCTGGCCGGCGTGACGATCCTCGACCCGGACCGGACGTATATTGACGCTGAGGTGCGTATCGGGCGCGATACGGTCATCCTGCCCAACACTTACTTACGCGGCCAAACGGTGATCGGTGAGGACTGCGAGATCGGGCCCGACACAACGGTGATCGATTCATCCATCGGAAATGGCGTGCATCTGCTGGCATCCGTCCTGGAGCAAGCCGAGGTGCGCGATCACGTTACCATGGGACCTTACTGCCACCTGCGCAAGGGCGCGGTCCTGGATGAGGGCGTGCACCTGGGTAATTTTGGTGAGGTGAAGGACTCATACCTGGGCCCCGGCACCAAGATGGGCCATTTTTCTTACATTGGGAATGCGAGAATTGGCAAGGACGTCAATATCGGCGCGGGCACCATCACCTGCAACTTTGATGGTGAACATAAAAACGTGACCGAGATTGGCGATGAGGTGTTTATTGGTAGTGACACCATGCTGGTGGCACCGGTTAAACTTGGGGACCGCAGCGTGACCGGGGCGGGATCGGTGGTCACCCACGATGTCCCCGAGGACACCCTGGTGATCGGGGTGCCGGCTAAAGCGATACGTAAAGTGGGAGAAAAGTGACGAATACCCTGTTGTTGTGGATTTTGTTGATTGTAGGATTATTGCTGGATTTGCTGGTTGTGTCGGTTAAGGCGAGCTATAGTTACGCCAGGCTGCCCTATTTGTTAAACCTGCGCGAGGGCCGCGAAGCGGTCATTGAGAAGACTGTGGCGTTGATCGAAGCACCGCGCTTGCGGATTGGGCTGGATTTGGCATTGGTGCTGTTTCATTTTGCCCTGGCAGGTTTATGGGCAGTAATTCTGCTTTCTGCCAAGCCTGACCTTGGTCTGGGGTTACTGGTCATTTATCTGCTAATTGGGATGATCTTGGTTAGTGTGCTTGAATATACATTGGCGGCCTGGGTGTTGGATGATGCAGAAGGGCATGCCATCCGCCTGCAACGCCTGGCAGATGTGATCAGGGTGTTGTTTTCACCCCTTTCTGCCCTCATGCTGGCGGTGTTGGGCCCGAATGCAAAGCGGGTGACCCTGGCATCGATGACCGAAGAGGATTTGAGGAACTGGGTCGAGGTGGGACAGCCCGAGGGCTCGTTGGAAAAAGGGGAGCGGGAGATGATCTACTCGATCTTCCAGTTTGGCGATACCCTGGCCAAGGAGATCATGGTGCCGCGCATCGATGTTCTGGCACTGGATATCCACAATTCTCTAGGTGAGGCGCGGGAAACGTTTGTCCGAGCGGGGCATTCACGGGTGCCAGTTTATGAGGATACCGTGGACAACGTTGTGGGGTTGCTGTATGCCAAGGATCTGTTGAGCCTGCAGCAGGACCAGGATTCGATTGCTGACCATCGCGATTTGCTGCGCCTGGCCTATTTTGTTCCAGAATCAAAAAAGGTTGATGAGGTGCTGGCGGATATGCAATCCCGCAGCATGCACATGGCGATCGTGGTCGATGAATATGGCGGGGTTGCTGGCGTGGTCACCCTGGAGGATATCGTTGAGGAGATCATCGGCGAAATCCGCGATGAATATGACGAAAGTGAAGAACTGCCCTATACCCAGGTGGATGAAGATGAGTATATTTTCCAGGGACGGGTAGACCTGGATATTTTCAACGAAGTGATGGAGATGGATATCGCCACGGATAATGCAGACACCATCGGCGGTTTTATTTATGGTGAGATCGGCGATGTGCCTTCTGGTGGTGAGGAATTACACTATGATGACCTGACCCTGGTTGTGGAGCAGGTGGTTGGGCGACGGATAGCGAAGGTGCGTGCCAAACGGATCGCACTGGGAGCCAATAGCGAGGATGATGAAAATGTTAACGGATGAGATACGTCAATTATTAATTGAGCAAGCACAGGATGCCTGGCAGCGCGCCTACGCCCCTTATTCAGAGTATGCTGTCGGCGCGGCGCTTCTGACTGATACGGGAAAGATTTTCCAGGGTGTCAATATTGAAAACGCGGTTTACCCCCTGACGGTCTGTGGTGAGCGCGTGGCTGTGTTTAAAGCGGTCTCTGAAGGGGAGAAGGCCTTCAAGGCCATTGCCGTTGTGACTAAAAATGGCGGCTCACCCTGCGGATCTTGCCGGCAGGTGCTGGCTGAATTTGGCCTGGATACAGTGGTGTTGATTGCAGACACCCAGGGCAACCTGCGGGATGAGCTGACAGTGGGGGAACTGCTGCCGCATAGTTTCGGTCAGGCCGACCTGGATGCGGCCAGGGACTGATGCGCAAGCGACACATCCCTCCGCGCGTGCTGGTACCCCGGCAGGCGCGCTTTTTTTTCAACCCCCAGGATGATCATGCCAAACCGTGAGAGTCGCACATACCAAACCCAGGCCATCGTTTTGGGGCATTTCGAATATGGCGAGGCGGATCGGATATTAAAGCTGTTTACGCTGGAGCGGGGCAAGATTTCTGCTATTGCCAAGGGCGTGCGCAAAATCAGCTCCCGCAAAGCCGGGCACCTGGAGCCCTTTACCCAGGTGCAGTTGTACCTGGCCAAAGGGCGTGACCTGGATATCATCACCCAGGCAGAAGCCCTTGCGCCTCGGTCGGGCTTGCGGTCGAATTTAACCCGCATGGCCCTGGCTTCCTATGTGGTGGAGGTGCTGGATCGCTTTACTTATGAGGAGGGGCCGAACCCGGGCTTGTATCGCTTGCTGTCCCAGACCCTTAACCGCCTGGAAGCGCATGAGAACATGGCCAACGTTGTGCGCTATTATGAGCTCCGTCTGCTGGAGTTGCTGGGCTACCGCCCGGAATTGTTCACCTGTATCGATTGCGGCGAGCCTGTTCGGCCGCAAGACCAGTTCTTCTCCCCTTTGGGCGGCGGTATCGCTTGCCCGGCATGTGGACGGACCCGCCCGGAGGCATGGCCGATCGATATGGATGTGTTGCGCTATTTGCGGCACTTTCAACGCTCAAACTGGCAGAACGTGGCGGGGATTGCGATCCCCGAGCAGATCAACAGCGCTATGGCCGGTTTAAGCGAAGCCTATTTCACCTATTTACTGGAATCCCAGTTAAATACGCCCGGTTTTTTGCGTAAGATCCAGGATTTAAACGGCGGGCAGTAAGCCAGAATTTTTCTGCCTGAACCCGTTTTTGGGGTCAGGGTTATTGCCCAGCCCACATTCTTGGATAATTGTTTATAATGGGGGATAAAATTTTTTCTGGCAGGCTGGTTGGATTGGACGAATTAATGAATGGGACTGCGCAATTCAAACGCATTGTTGTAAAAGTCGGCACCTCTACCCTCACGGCGGGTGGGGAGCATCTGAACCTCGCGCGTATGGTGGACTTGGTCCGGCAGATCACGTCTCTGGGCGCATCAGGGCACCAGATGGTGCTGGTCAGCTCGGGTGGGATCGCCGCAGGCCGTGAAGCGCTGGCCTACCCAGACCTGGCGCATTTTTTGCCGGCCAAGCAAATGCTGGCGGCGGTTGGGCAGCCCCGGCTGATGGCGATCTATTCGGAACTGTTTAAGCTCTACCAGGGGCAAATTGCGCAGGTTTTGTTGACCCGGGACGACCTGCTGGACCGGCGCCGCTACCTGAACGCCCGCAATACGCTAGAAGCCCTGCTCAGCTATGGGATTATCCCGATTGTCAACGAAAACGACACCATTGCTACAGAAGAAATCCGCTTTGGCGATAATGATAACCTTTCGGCCCTGGTGGCCAATGTACTTGAGGCTGACTTGCTGCTGCTGCTCACAGACCAGGAGGGACTGTTCACGGCGGACCCGCGCACCGATCCCCAGGCCACTTTAATCCGCAGTGTTGAACAAGCTGACCTTCCAGACGGTATCGAAATTACTGACCGTGAGGGTGCCCCAGGTTTGGGCACGGGGGGCATGGCCAGCAAGTTGGGGGCTGCGGACCTGGCCCGGCGGACCGGCACTGCGGTGGTGATTGCCAATGGTGCTATTGAACAGGTCATCCCCCGGGTTGTCGCTGGCGAGGCCCTGGGGACGTATTTCAGCCCGCTAGGATCTCACCTGGAGAGCCGTAAACGCTATTTACTGGCAGGGGTCAAGGACACCTCCGGCGTTCTGGTGATTGATGACGGCGCCGTGCGAGCGTTGCGGAAAGGCGGCAGCTTGCTGCCGGTGGGCATTGTGAGGACGGTTGGCAATTTCACACGCGGGCAGAGCGTGACGGTAACTGACCTGAAGGACCAGACTGTGGCCGTGGGACTGGTAAATTATGATGTAGATGATGTTCAGCAAATTTTGGGCAAACATTCCGATGAGATCGAAGCGCTGCTGGGCTATGCCTATGGTTCGGAAGTGGTGCACCATGATAACCTGGTGTTGTTGTGAAGAAGAAAAGAGGCGAAATGATCAACCTGCATGAGATGACACACGCGGCACGCCAGGCGGCGCGTGCTTTGGCGGCGCTCGATCGCGAGCAGAAAGACCGGGCGTTGTTGACGCTGGCGGACATGCTCACTGAGCAGGTTGAGGTGCTGCTGGCTGCCAACGCAGTGGATATTGACCTGGCTGAACAGGCCGGTTTGGCGCCGCACTTGATCGACCGGCTGAGGCTGTCGGCACCCCGTTTGCTGTCGATTGCGGACGATGTGCGCAAGGTGGCGCATCTGACGGACCCTGTTGGGGAGGTCTTTGACCGCCAGGTGTTGCCCAATGGGCTGAAAGTTCATAAGCAGCGTGTACCCCTGGGCGTTCTGGCGGTGATTTACGAATCACGGCCGAATGTGACAGTGGATGTTGCCAGCTTGGCATTGAAGTCTGGCAATGCGGTCATCCTGCGAGGCGGAAAAGAGACACTGCACTCCAACCGCGCGTTGCTGCAGGTTATTCATGCTGCGCTGGCAGCAAACGGGATGCCTCAGGGTGCGGTCCAGTTTATCGATTCGAGTGACCGCGGGCTGCTACACGAGCTGCTCCAGATGGGCGATGAGGTGGATATGCTCATTCCACGCGGTGGTGCGGGCTTGCACCGCTTTTGCCGTGAGCACAGCCGCATCCCGGTGATGACCGGCGGCATCGGGATTTGTCACTTGTTTGTTGACCAAAGCGCAGATCAACAAGCCTCTTTCGCGGTTATTCACAATGCCAAAACCCAGCGACCGAGCGTATGTAACGCGCTGGATACGGTGTTGGTGCACCGCGCCATCGCGCAGGAATTCATCCCGGCCCTGCTCGGGCATTTTGAGGGCTCTGGGGTGTCTTTTCGGCTCGACCCAGCTGCGATGGCATGTACTGCGGGGGTGCCGTTTTCTCAAGACGTAGTTGCCCTGGC
>JBLRWR010000106.1:0-6815 GCA_047921135.1 Candidatus Brevefilum sp. | reverse complement strand
CGGGCAAGATCTTCCCCTCGAGCAACTCCAGCGATGCGCCGCCGCCCGTGGAAATGTGCGTGATCTGGCCATCAAGCCCAGATTTATTAATCGCCGAGATCGAATCCCCGCCGCCAATGATGCTGGTGGCATTGCTTTCAGCCACCGCCTTGGCCACAGCAAAAGTGCCTTTGGCGAACTTGTCGAATTCAAATACGCCCATCGGGCCGTTCCACACCACGGTGCCCGCCTCAGCAATCACCGCGCCAAAAGCCGCCACAGTCTTCGGGCCGATATCCAAAACCCGCCAGCCAGCGGGTACATCGCCCACATCCATCACCTGGTCGGCGGCATCGGCGTCAAAGGCATCCGCAATGACCACATCCACCGGCAATAGCAGTTTTTCACCAGCTTTTTCAAGCAGCGCTTTAGCAGTCTCAATCGCTTCCGCTTCGACCAGCGAATCGGCCATCTCGTAACCCTGCGCCTTGAAGAAGGTGTTGGCCATCCCGCCGCCGATCAGAATGCGGTCGGATTTACCCAGCAGGTTCTCGATCACACCGATCTTATCGCTGACCTTGGCGCCGCCCAGGATGGTCACAAAGGGCCGTTCGGGGTCAGCAATGGCATTGCCCAGGTATTTGATCTCTTTTTCCAGCAAGAAACCGGCCGCCGCGGGCAGATAATCCGTCACGCCAACCGTTGAGGCATGGGCGCGGTGCGCAGAGCCAAAGGCATCGTTGACATACAAATCCGCCAAAGCCGCCATTTGCTTGGCCATTTCAGGGTCGTTTTTCTTCTCCTCGCCGTGGAAGCGGGTGTTTTCCAGCACCAACACCTGGCCGGGCTGCAGTGCAGCGGCGGCGTTTTCGGCCGGTTCGCCAATGCAATCCGCGGCAAAAGCCACCGGCGCATCAATCAGCGTCCCCAAATGCTCGGCCACTGGTTTCATGCTAAAAACGGGGTCCACACCCTTAGGCCGGCCCAGGTGCGAGAACAAAATCACCGCCGCGCCATGATCCAGCAAGTATTGGATGGTCGGCAGGGCAGCCCGGATGCGTGAATCATCGGCTACCGCGCCCTCACGTAAAGGCACGTTGAAATCCACGCGCACCAACACTTTTTTCCCCTTGACATCCAAATCCGTCACCATTTTTTTATTGAACATCTGTAATCATTCTCCTTTCAAAAAAAATGCGTAATGGGCCAAAAAATGGCGCACATTACGCATTTAGTGTTTTACACGCTTGCCATAAACGTTACAGGGTTTTTGCCATCAGGGCGGCCATGTCAGCCGTGCGGCAGGAGTAACCCCATTCGTTATCGTACCAGGTGACAACCTTCACAAAGGTGCCGCCCATCACGGTGGTCAATTCAGCATCGATGATCGATGAGAACGGGTTGCCCTTCAGGTCCATTGAAACCAGGGGCTCTGTGGAATAATACAGGATACCCTTCATGTGACCCTCAGCAGCAGCTTTGAACAGACCATTCAGCTCTTCAGCAGTAGTCGGTTTTTCAACCTCGGCCACAAAGTCCACAATCGAAACCGTGGGTGTGGGCACGCGCAGGGCGTAGCCATCAAATTTCCCCTTCAGGTCAGGGATCACCAGGGCAACCGCTTTGGCAGCGCCAGTGGTGGTGGGGATGATGTTCAACGCGGCAGCCCGGGCACGGCGCGGATCTTTATGCGCCAGGTCGAGGATGCGCTGGTCATTGGTGTAAGAGTGAATGGTCGTCATCAAACCGCGCTTGATGATGAAGTTATCATGCACAACCTTGGCAGCCGGTGCCAGACAGTTGGTAGTGCAGGATGCATTCGAGACGATGTGATGCTTGTCTGAATCGTACCAGTCATCGTTTACGCCCAAAACCATAGTCAGGTCTTCGTTCTTTGAAGGGGCAGTGATGATCACTTTCTTGGCCCCGCCGCCGTCTATGTGTGAGTTGGCGCCTGGTTTTTCTGGCGTTCCCTTGCCATCGCGGAATATGCCGGTGCCCTCAATGACGATATCAACATCAAGGTCTGCCCAGGGTAATGCATATGGGTTGCGTTCCGACATGACTTTGACGACTTCCCCGTCAATGACCATATCACCATCTTTCACCTCGACGGTGCCGTCATAAATGCCATAGTTTGAGTCGTACTTGAAAAGGTGCGCATTTGTCTCCGCATCAAACAGGTCGTTAATCGCAACGACCTCTAGTTCATCTGGATGAAGCTCCTTAATCGCTTTCAATACCTGACGGCCGATGCGGCCAAAACCATTGATACCAACACGTGTTGTCATACTGTCTGCCTCCTTTAATGAATTATTTACTATTGTTATATTTTACCATCTCTTACGCTGGTGTATATACAACTGAGATTATTAATGTGTTAATACTTAATTTGAGAGCGGACCCGTTCTCTCATAGAATAAATCCATCACCGATTTGGCCAGGCGTTTTGAGTCGTGCCGCCAGGGATGTTCGGGGTCAATCAGGTCAGCGCAATATACCGAGGCGTGCTCGAGCAAATCATCATCCATCTTCACCCAGCGGGCATGTTCACCAAGGTCTCCCTCGAAATGATTATTGCAAATGACCAGGTCAAACAATCCCCTACCAACATGCTTTTCGACGGTTTGCACATGATCCAAACAATTGAAGTTATCCGTCTCGCCGCTTTCCGTGGCCACATTGCAGATGAAGAATTTCAAAGCCTGGCTCACCCGGACCGCTTCGGCCAGGTCGCGCACCAGCAGGTTGGGCAGCAAACTGGTAAACAGGCTTCCCGGGCCAATGATGATTAGATCTGCGCTCAACACCGCGGAGATGGCGGGCGGAAAGGCCGGCGTGTTGGCCGGGTCAAGCCACAGGCGCTTGATCGAGCCCGGTGTCTCCCGAATTTGGGTTTCGCCGGAGACATTCCGAATTTTCCCATCCTCACCGAGGAGATCTGCCAGCAAGCGGATGTCAGACAGCGTGGAGGGCAGCACTTGACCGTAGACTGCCAGGACGCGTCCGGATTCAGCTACGGCTGATTCAAAGCTGCCAGTGATTTCTGTGAGTGCGGTGATGAACAAATTGCCCAGGGAATGCCCCTCCAGCCCCGCCCCAGCCGCGAACCGGTACTGGAACATCTGCGTGAGCAAATCTTCATCGTTGCTCAGCGCAGCCAGGCAGTGGCGGATGTCGCCCGGCGGCAGGATGCCGACATTCTTACGCAACTCCCCTGAGGAACCGCCATCATCAGCCACGGTCACAATGGCCGTGATATTGTGGGTATAGGCTTTCAGCCCGCGCAGCAGCGATGCCAGGCCATGCCCGCCCCCTAGGACAACGATGCGCGGTCCGCGATCCCGGCGCCGGAAGGTTTCCAGCGCTTCAATCAGCGGTTTGCCAGGTGGGACAAACGGTTTCAGCAAGGATTGATTGGTCCCCCACACACCAATCAGCACCATGATCACGCCAATCCCACCAAAGATGATCACCCGGATCGGCCGGTTCAGAAAGCGCAATGACAGCCACGCCAAAACGGGCACCAGCCAGGATTCATCCGCGCTGCGATAAACATCCAGAATGATCAAGGCCAGGCCTAAGCCCAACAGCATCGTCCCCAACAACACCAGGGCCAGCCAGCGTTTGTAGCCAAGGCCGGGTCTGAACCATTGGGATTCACGGCGTAGATACGCCCACAACCGCGAAAATAGATTTTGATTTCGTTCTTGCATGTCAGTGAAATGATAGCAGGTATTGTTACGGGCGTCAATGAGGCTGGTGGAGGATATTAGGTATTTGGAATCAGGAATTAGGTGCCCCGGCTCAATGATGTTGTACTGCGGTTGTTTTTCGGACACTTTTAAGGGTGTTTAAATTAGGTGTACAAAGTTTAGACAGTAAGATGAGCAATCTCGAATTCTAACGGCTCAAGTAATCCAGTACAGAATGGATCCGCTCTGTCATGTACTCGATCTCCATCCAGTGCTCAATCTGTTTGACTGCGTCTGCGAAATCATCATATTCAGTGAAATCGATATGCTCCTTCTTGAGTGTCCTAATGAAACGTTCAACAATCCCGTTTTCTATCGGGCTGCCTGGGTGCTAAAACATGCCGGGGGATCTCCGGGCTAACTGTCATCCAGCATTACGGCTTGGGCGTCGGTGTTGGCGGCGTGTCCCACACCGGCAGGCTGGCCGACGGACCGCTCAGGGTGGCGTACTCGCCCCACACCCAGCAGTACCCTGGGCTTTTTTCGGGATTAAGGATCACCCAATAGGTTGAGGTGGCATTGCGCCCGATCACCTCGGCTGTCTTTCCAGTCCTGAAGATGGTGATGATATCATAAGGCTTGCCAGGGCCGGTACGGCAGTTGGTGTCCACGCTAACCTTCAAGGTCACTGCTCCAGCGGGGGTTGGGGTTGGCGGCACATCCCAAATGGGCAGGTTCGCCGTTGAACCCGTCAGGGTGGCATACTTACCCCATACCCAGCAGGTGCCGGAGCCTTCGGGATTTTCAATCACCCAAAAGTCTGCCGTGGCATGCCTTCCGACCACATTGGCCGACTTTCCGACCCTTAGAATAGTGACAATATCATAGGGCTTGCCAGGCCCAACCCGGCAGTTGGTCGGCACGCTCACCCTGAGGGTCAATGCGCCAGGCGTGGGCGTCACGCCTGCAACGGGGGTTGGTGCTGGGGGCGCTTCCCAAACGGGCAGGTTGGCGGTGCTCCCGGTGATGATGGCATATCGATCCCATAACCAGCAGGTGCCTGACCCGCCCGGGTTTGCGACCACCCAATAGGTGCCGGAGGCATGCCTGGCAACCACCTCAACCTGCTTGCCTACATTTAATACACTGACCTGGTCATAAATTATCCCCGGACCGGTGCGGCAGTTGGTAGGCACGCTGACCTCCGCCAGGGGAACCAAGGACGCTTGGGTCGGCGTTGCTGTGGGAAAGGTCGTTGGCGTCTCTGTAGGCATTAAGGTCGGTGTGGCGGTTTCTTCAGGCTCAGAAATCGGCGTTTCACCAGTCGTGCCTGTGGCCTCTGGAACCAGTACTTCACTGGTCGGCAAAGCCGCCATTGTCTCAGCCACAATCGATTCGAGGGTATTTTGGGCAGCCTGGGTTTGAGCAACCTGGGTCTCAAGCATGCTTTGCAAATCCTCAGGTTGATCACTTTCAAATAGGCCGCATCCGCTGAGGATAAGAACGGCCGTCAACATCAAACCTAAGAAAATCCATTTTTTATGTTTCATCTTTTGCGCTCACTTTCATTCGAAGTTTGCTAACCGAAGACATAATAATTATATAGGGCATATGCGGCATTAATTCAATCGCCGGGCAAAGGCTCCTACTCACAAATCCATACCCTTGATGAAACAAGCCATATGTGTTCTTCATCTGCCCCACAATAAGGATCCAGCACCGTTGCCAGCATCATCGCTAAAAATATAGACGCTAATTTGGTGAAAATAGTTCCAGGCACAAACAGTGAAATATTACAGTGATAAATGAAATTATCTCAGATCGCCAATACCTGATACCTCATACCTGATACCAAATACCTGACTCCTGCTCACCATTCCCTGCCATTTCCCCAATTCTGCGTTAAAATTAACCTATGTTACCCGATATCCGAGTGCGCCAGCGCGATTACCTACTTGAAATCTCGCGCGCGCTGACCGAAGAGCTCGACCTCGACAAACTCTTAAGCCGCATCCTTAAATATGCCGTTGAAATGCTGGCCGGACATGCCGGCTTTATTGCCCTGAGCAACCCCCAGGGACGCTGGTTCCTGGCCGTCGCCGATGGGCTGCCGGATGCCATCCAGCGCTTCCTGGATGCCTGGCTGGAGAAAATCCCCGCCACCCAGGACCCATCCGACCTGGAACTAACTGAACTAAACCGATTGCTCCAGCAAATCAGCATGGGCAACCTGTCCGCCGTCGGCCTGCCGCTCATCGCCCAAAGCGAGGTGATCGGGTTTATTTATATCTTCCGCAATTACCAGGGTGTTTTCTCGACCAATGACCGCTCGCTGCTATCCAGTTTTGCCAACCAGGCTGCCATTGCGGTGCGCAACGCCCGCCTCTACACCGAGGTTAACCGGGAAAAGCAGCGCACGGATGCCATGCTCGATTCAGCAGCCGATGGGATCCTGATCCTCAGCCCTGACCGCACCATTGAACGCACCAATGCCGCCTTTGCCCGCATGTATGGCCTCTCGCAAGCCGAGCTGCAAATGATACAACACGGAGACGTGATCCGCTGGGCCAAACCACCCAACGGCATCACCCTGGAGAAGGCCGAAGCAGGCGGCTGGCCGCTCTCGCCGCAAGCCCACCTGTATGTGGAGGGTGATATCGAACGCCCGGCCGGGCAACCGCCTTTGCCCGTCGGGATCACCTATGCGCCGCTGCTTTCCATGGATGGCGTGCTGATCAACACCATCGCCACAGTGCGAGACATCACCCGCTTCAGGCAGGCCGACGAGTTGAAAAGCGAATTTGTCTCCATCATCAGCCACGAACTGAAAACACCTGTGGCGTTGATCAAAGGCTATGTCAGCACCCTGCGGCGGGACGATGTGGAGTGGGATTGCAATGTGATGGACAGCAGCCTGCAGGTGATCGAAGAAGAAGCTGACCGCCTGACCGACCTCATCGAAAACCTGCTCGAAGCCAACCGCCTGCAGATGACGGGCATGCGACTTAAAAAGGGTGATGTCAATTTTTACAACCTCGCCCACCGCCTGGCTGAGCGCTTCCAGGTGCAATCCGAAACGCATCAGATCATCATCGATATTCCCCAGGACTTTCCCGTCGTCATGGCGGATGAGACCCGTAT
>JBLRWR010000105.1:0-6904 GCA_047921135.1 Candidatus Brevefilum sp. | reverse complement strand
CAATGCACTTCCCAAGAACAGGAAATGCCATTTGCGCAGCTTAATGGGTGTCGGCTTATCCATGGTCATCCTTTCCATGCAAACCTAAGCGTTGAGTGGGAGAATGGGTCAACTCAATTCTATCATGAGTCGCCCAGAAAAATGAATAGGAAAGTCAACCCCTTGTGTTATTACCTGATTAATTTAGAAATCGTTCTGAAACCCGGGTGTGTCGAGGTGCGGATCAGCTCAAACAGCGCCATCTCCACGCTGGAGACCGTTGCCCCGGCATCGTGCAGGCGCATCAACGCCAGTTGCTGGTTCTCAGCCGTGCGCGAAAAGACGCCGTCGCTGAGCACATGCACAACATAGCCGGCATCCAGCAAGTCCAGCCCGGTCTGCAGCACACACACATGCGCCTCGATCCCCGCCAGCAGCACCTGCTGGCGTCCGCTCTGGCGTAAAGCCAGCAAAAAATCCGGCGCACGCAGCGCGCTGAACACGGCCTTGGGGATCGGCTGGGTCTCGCCCAGGGCTTCAGTCAATTCAGGGGGCATCGGGCCCAGCTTTTCGGGCACCTGCACCGTTGGCAGGATCGGTACGTTCAGAGCCTGGCAGCCTTTGATTAAGCGCAGCCCATTGGGCACCACCAGCTCTCGCCGGTTGACGATCTCGGCCAGCCGGGCTTGCATATCCACCAATACCAATGCAGAGTCTTCTGTGTTCAACATAAGTCCTCCAGAAATTACCGATTTTCTCACATTATACCGCTTCCCCGCGCCTCAGCTCAGATTGTAGAGGGTCAGGCTAAACTCAGGCTATAATAGACCCCATGGACGATCAAAAAAAGCCCTCCACGGAGACCAGCGCCTTCGGCACACCCGGCCGGGTCAGCCACGATTCCTCCCGCTTTTATAACACCCGCCTGTACGCAGACCTGGCAAAGGGAGATGATGTGCCCTACGTTGAAGTCCCGGTACCCCCAAAGGCGCTCGACCGCATCCTGAACAAATCCAGTGAAGCAATGGATGACCTACCAGATAGCTGCATCCATCTGATGGTCACCTCGCCGCCCTATAATGTCCAAAAGGAATACGATCAAGACCTGACCCTGCCCGAATACCTGGCGATGTTATCCCGCGTGTGGCGCGAGACCTACCGTGTCCTCGTCCCTGGCGGGCGGGCGTGCATCAACGTGGCCAACCTGGGCCGTAAGCCCTATATTCCCCTGCACAGCTTCATCATCGAAAGCATGCTGGAAATCGGCTTTCTGATGCGGGGTGAGATCATCTGGAACAAAGCCTCCAGCGCCAGCCCCTCCACGGCCTGGGGCAGCTGGCTTTCGGCCAGCAATCCCGTCCTGCGTGATGTGCACGAATACATCCTGGTGTTTTCCAAAGCGGGCTTCAGCCGCCCCAAAGGCGACCGTGAGGACACCCTCCAAAAGGAAGATTTCTTAACCTGGACCAAGTCCGTGTGGGAGTTTCCTGCCGTGCAGGCAAGGAAGATCGGGCACCCGGCGCCCTTCCCGGTTGAGCTGCCCCATCGCTGCATCCAGTTATTCACTTACCGGGGTGACGTGGTGCTGGACCCCTTTGCCGGCAGCGGGACGTCCTGCCTGGCCGCCCAGCAGGACGAACGCCATTTTGTGGGCTATGAAATTGATGAGGATTACTGTCGGCTGGCAGAAGCGCGCCTGGCCGAGGAGCACAGCCGGGCTTAATTTCACACGTCACAAATCGTGCTTAATCAATTCAGAAACTGATGATTGTCGACCATTGCCCCCGAAATGACACGCATCATTTGAAGATTTGTCAATTTTCAGGTATTACCCCACATCCACCGCTTCAGACAGGCGCCGGATGGCGTTTTCGATGTAATCCTCGCGCGCTATCACCACCTGGATGGCCCCCTCCGGGCAGATTTCCACACAATTTCCGCATCCCCGGCAGTCCTCGTCGATCATCGCCCTGCCGTTTTTAAGCTGAATGGCATTGATAAAACACACATCTTCAGTACAGCGGCCGCAGCCCACACATTGGTCGTTCACCTCAACCATTACACCGGGCATACGCTCAATCTTTTTCTGTAATTTTGGTGCCAGGTTGGGCAAAAAGCGGAACAAACAACAGCAGGCACAGCAGTTACAAATCGTCATCAGCTTGGTGTAGGGCTTGACCCCCATCCAAACCGCATCGATCTTATCCCGCCCGATCAGGTGCACCAATCCAGCCTCACGGGCACGCTCAAGGTGCGTGATGGCCGTCTCCTGGTCTACCAACCGCCCCAATTTCGGGTTGATCTCCAGTACCGCTTCACCCAGGAAGATACAACCAAGACTGTGATCATAATCCTGGCACCCAGCTGCCTCACGGCAGATGCAAGCATCCATCAAAAAGATATGCTGCGCTTCTTTAATGAAATGATCCACCACATCTGAGGGAACCACGTAGTTTTCCTGGTTGTCAATCGCCTCATTGATGATCACCCGGTTCTTTGGCAGGTAGAACAGTGCATCCCCATTGCGATGTCCATTGAACAGGGCGCGCTCCATCACCTTGCCAATCAGGGGCCACTTGGTCATCTCCGCGCCAAAATAACGCAGACCAAAATTCTTTTTTAATAATTCTACAAACCACATCGGCCGGGCCATTCTTGCTCCTCAATCCTGCCAGTAAATACCGTTAATATCTGCAGGATTTATTGCGCGTCTATAAGCGGGAACGCACATCCCACAATTATATCGTGAGTCAACGCAATCGCCAAAAAAACATGCTCAGAAACTTATAAACGCGCCTGTTATCAGCCGTTTCCGGCTTAATTATTGCAACTGACACTTAATCATTGGATTATTGATGGAGGTGGTGTGTGTTTCGCCCCCTGCTTGAAAAAAACAATAAAACATGCTTTACATTACGATAGATACCGAAACAACAGGTCGGCAGATGGGGGCATCACCCAGCTCAAATGCCCTCACCACCTCGGAGGACCCTAATCAACGGTAAAATTATCATCATGCAACGCCAATTAGCACGCTTTCTGCTTCTGATAGGGTTGGCCGCGACGGGTTGCCAAACGCAACCCCAGGCGCCGCCACCAGATAATCCCCGCGCGCAAATCGAGGTCACTGCCGAGGTTCCCTTGCCAGTATCACCCACCCCTGCCGTCACTCTCGCCCCCACGGCGACGGTCCTTTCAGAGCCCGTTCAGCTCACCGCCACGGTTTGGGAGGCGCTGCCGCAGGTGCCCATTCTTATGTATCACCGCTTTGATCCCCGGCCAGGCAGCAGCTCCTACCGCTACACCACCAGCCTGGCAGATTTCGACCAGCATCTGAGCGCGTTATATGAGGCCGGGTTTTCCCTGGTGTCGCTGGATGACTGGCTGCGCGGCAACATTCACCTCCAGGCAGGCCGGCGTCCGCTGATCATCACCATCGACGACCTGTTCTACGCCGATCAAATCTCCCTGGATGAAAACGGTCAACCCGCCCCCTATTCCGGGATTGGACGATTGTGGGCTTTTGCCCAGGAACATCCCCTGTTCAATTTCGAAGTGGCGTTGTTCTATAACCTGGGCGATAAGGGCTACGCCAACCACTATGCCAACGGCGCCTTCACTGTGCAATCCGGGTGGCGGGAGGCACGCGCCCGGGCTATTGCCTGGAGCATTGAACACGGCGCTCTGCCCATGAATCACTTTTACGAACACCCTTACCTCAATCAGCTCTCCCCTGACGAGATCCAATGGCAGCTGGAAGAAAATGATAAAGCGCTGCGGGAGGCCCTGGCCTCCATCGGCAGGGAGGACCTGGTCAAAAAGCTGCCCAATATCCTGGCGCTGCCCTATGTCGTCTCACCGGAGACAGAAGTCGGCCAGCAGGTGTTGTATGATTATATCAACCCCGAAGGTGCTCCGGTTGCCGCCATCGTCAAAGGCTATTACGCAGGCGGCGCCAAGCGCTTTCAAGCCCCCTTCTCCCATGCGTTTAACCGCTGGGAAGTGCCCCGCATCAGCGCCTCAACCCAGGCGGTGGCAGACATCGTCAGCCAGTCCGAACAAATCCCGGCCGCTTTAAGCTGCCCCCTCGGTGAATTTCAAGGGAACCCGTCAATCCTTCCGGATGTCATCTCCCGAGCCATTCTCGACCAGATAAACGCAGGTCATTGTCCGTATGGCTATTATGTCATCAGCCAGCTTGTCTTTTATGTTCAAGAGGATGTGATCATCCAATATGCACCTTAATTGTCAGCGCAAACCCACTGATCCACGACTGGGATCGGCCAAAAAGCATCCCAACTAAGGAGACCCATCATGTTTGTCTATCTCAGTAAATTATTACCCCTGTTTGTTTACCCCCTGGGCCTGGTGACTCTCTTCATCATCCTGGTCCTGGCGATCGAACGCCGTAACCGGTTCCCACGCGGCTTGCTGATCGCCGGGCTGATCATCCTGTTTCTGGCAGGCAACCGCTGGGTCAGCTACGGGTTGGCCCGCTCACTGGAATGGCGCCATCTCCCGCCAGAAAACAGCCCCACCGCAGAAGTCATCGTCCTGCTGGCCGGGGGCACCGAGCCGGGTGACCCGCCGCGTCCCATGGCAGAGATCAATGCTGCCGGCGACCGGGTCTTATATGCCGCCAAACTCTACCGAGACGGCGCCGCGCCGGTCATCCTGGTCAGCGGCGGGAATGTTGAGTTCTCCTCCGAAAGAAGTTCCACCCCGGCCGAGGAGATGATGGAATTGCTGGAATTGTTGGGGGTGCCGCCCAGCGCCATCTGGCAGCAGCCCGAATCACAAAATACCTATGAGGACGCGCTTTACTCTGCTGAAATCCTGTCAGAAAATGGGGTTGACGAGGTGATCCTGGTCACTTCAGCGCTGCACATGCCCCGCTCCCTTGCGCTCTTCGAGAACCAGGAGGTCACGGTCATCCCAGCCCCCACCGACTTTACCGTCACCGAGCACAATTGGGAAACCTCCTTCAACCCGCGCGTGGGTGAGTTTGTGATCAATTTGCTGCCCAACGCCAGCGCGCTGAACCTGACCACCAATGTGCTCAAAGAGTATCTCGGGATGTTGATTTACAGCCTGCGCGGCTGGATGTGAGCTTACTCCATCTGGTAAGCGATACTGACCGTCCCCGGGCCGGTATGGGTGCCGATCGCCGGGCTGACAAACGTGGAGACCGTCTCGATGGGGTTGAAACGCTCAACTGCCTGTGCCAGCAAGGTCTGGCTCTCTTCATCAGCAGCGGCGTGAAAGGTCGAGATGCGCACGCTCTCACACCCGCCGAGATCGCGTGCCACCAGCTCCAGCATGCGTGCCAGGGCCTTCTTGCGTGATCGCACAGATTCGATCAACTCGATTTTGCCATCCCTGATTTCCATGATCGGCTTGATGTTCAGGGCTGAACCCATCACCCGCTTGGCAGTGTTGATCCGGCCGCCCATGTGCAAATATTTGAGCGTGTCCACCGTGAAATAGACCCCGATTTTCGGATAGACTTCCTCAGCCAATGCCAAACACTCTTCCAGGCTGGCGCCTGCTTTGGCAGCCCGGGCGACCTTCATCACCATGAACCCTAGGGACATCGAGACCAACTGTGAATCATAAACGGCCAGCGGTGCATCAGGGAAGTCCTTCTGCGCTTGCAGGGCTGAATCCACTGTGCCCGAAAGACCGCTGGAGATCAACAGCGCCAAAACAGCATAATCCGCTTCCAGCAGTCGACCGAAGAGCTGTGTAAATTCGCCCACCGTCGTCTGGCTGGTGGTGGGGAGCGTATCCGCTTCTGCTAAGCGGGCATAAAATTCTTCTGCATGGATATCCTCCCCGTCCCGGTAGGTATCATCGCCCCAATGAAGTGTCAGCGGGACCACATGAATCCCCAGTTCTTCTACAATTGTGTCCGGTAAATATGCACTGCTGTCTGTGATTATGGCAACTTTTTTCATCATAACTCCTTAAACCAAATAAGATTGATAAGTACGTTTGTCGATAATGGAAGCTAATTATAACCCCACTTTTTAAAACCCCAAAAAAATGGTTTGGTAAATTTTTAAATATTTCCCATCAAATTACCCCCTCCCCAACAGATAGGTTTAACTTGATTAAGAGGTTCAAGGAAAGAGCTTGCTAACTGCCTGGGGTGCATATTTGGCCACCATATCAGAGGAAATGCCATTCGTACGGCAAATCTCGGCATATAAATCTGCACTGGGTCGCCGGACCCGTGCTTGTGTCTCCCGTTCCAAGCCCCACAAGCCAAACCGCTGACTCCAACCCCGCTCCCATTCAAAGTTGTCCACCAGTGTCCAGTGGAAATACCCCTCTACCGGGTAATTATTGTTGATCACCCGCCACAGGGCATGTAAATGCTCCAGGAGGTACTGCGGCCGCAGCTCATCCTCGCTATCATCCACCCCGTTTTCTGTGATGATCATCGGCACGCCAAATTGGTGCCCCCACTTCACACAGGCCATCAACCCGGCCGGGTCGTGTGCGATGAAACCGGATTCGCTCAACAGCGCACCCGCAGGGAAAAACCGCCGGGCAAAGAACTGGCCTGGGGTCAGCAGGCTGAAACGCACCTGGTCGCTCGTATAATAGTTCAACCCCAAAAAATCCTGCGTTCCGGCTGCCCCGGGGATTTTTTCCTTTGTAAAGCCCGTGTTAAACTCCCCCGTGTGCAGCGCATGGGGAACCATCGCATTGAACACTTGGTGATGTTGGTTCGCCACCCACCGGTCGGCGGGTAATCCGGAGGCGGGTTTAAAGCCCCGGTAATTGATTGCGGTGCCCACCCGTGCATCGGCCTGCAGGTCGTGGATCAGGTGGTACGCCTGGGCATGCGCCATGACCATGTGCCGCAACACCAGCAGGGCGGATTTGAAATCCTTTTTCCCCGGGGGGAACACGCCGT
>JBLRWR010000104.1:0-6905 GCA_047921135.1 Candidatus Brevefilum sp. | reverse complement strand
GCAATAAATTCCGGATAGTGCTGATCACACCCAAATTCGCGTAAGATAAACCCCTAATGTTCTGCAAAGTGGGGAACAACACAGACATCGCCTGCCCTTCACCCTGGTCAATAAAATAACCAAATGAAAGCGCAAATAAAGTCCGCCGTTTGCTTCGATTTTTTGCATCTACCTTTTTCTGCGCTATTGCTTCTGTTGCCATAAATTCTCCTTTGCAAAGTAAAAGTAAGTGGTTGTCCAATTATAAAGGAAATTGATAAATTGCTTAATCCATTTTGCGCTTAGTGGTTACGTTCCCTTTTCCATTGGGCAATTTCACAAAAACAGTTAATACAAAAAACAGATCGACCATTGCTTACGAATGATCGATCTGCCTTATTGCTTAGCAAACAAGCATCTAGTTGATACGGATTAGCCTTTGACAGATCCAGCCATCATACCACGCACGAAGAACCGTTGTAGGCCAAGGAATACAATCAACGGCAAAATCATGCTGATAAAGGCGGCCGATGTCATCAGGTGCCAATCCTGGCCTTTCTCTCCAACCAGCTGGGCTACTGCAATGGTGACCGTTTTGTTCCGCTCCCCCAAGAAGATCAAAGCCACCAGGTAGTCGTTCCACAGCCAGAGGAACTGGAAGATGGCAAAGGATGCCAGGGCGGGAACCGAAAGCGGCAGGATTAAGCGTACAAATATCGTGAAGTTTGACGCGCCATCGATGTAGGCGGATTCTAACAACTCTCGCGGGATGGTACTGATGTAGTTAAACAGCAGATAAGTGGCCAAAGGCAACCCAAAGCCCGAGTGGGCCAACCATATGCCTAAGAAAGTGCCGTTTAATCCCATCCGCACATAGTCCTTAAGGATTGGCACCAGGGCAATCTGAAGTGGAACAACCAGCAACCCGACAATGACCGTGAAAAGAATATTCCGACCTGGAAAATTCAGCCAGGCAAAACCAAATGCTGCAAAGGCAGCAATTAAGATCGGGATGATTGTTCCAGGAATTGTCACAGCCAGTGAGTTCAGAAAAGCCCCACCCAAATTATTGCCGGTTCGAGTAATGGTCCGGCCTTCAGCATCTGTGTATGTAATGGTTTTCCCAGTCATTACATCCTGGTAGTTCTTGATCGTCAGGTTTGTATTAAAACCAACCCACTGGCGGTCAAAAATACGCAATTCACGAGAGCGACGGTTACCTTGCCACAGAAGCGTTCTGCCATCATCTAACGTGATCCCTTCCTGGAATTCCGCAAAGGTTGCCGTGATACCATCTAACGGAGCGCCATCATACGCCACAACCTCACCATCTGGTGTCCGCCCTTCGATGATGGCAATTTCAGGGGTGATGGTGATGTCCCCTTCCAACGCCTCAAGTTCAAGATCCAATTTAATGCGGGCGACTTCAACTTCGGTTCGATGGGGGAAGACCGTCCACCAGCCTGTTCTGAAAATATCTTCGCTTGGGCGGAAAGAAGTAATCAGGATTCCTAAGATCGGCACCAGCCAAATGATGCAGATGACGATTAACACCAGGTTGACGATATAACCTTGCGACTTCTTTTGGGAACTAGCACTCTTCGCCATTAGAACCCCTTTCTTTCTTTGTTAAACTGACGCAGGTTGTTGATGATCACCGGGGTGACCAACAAAAGGAGTACGATTGCAATTGCGGAGGCACGTCCTGCATGGTTGTAGGTAAACATCTGTAAATAAAACTCATTCGCAATCACGTTCGTGCTGTTATTGCCGCCTGTCATCACCCGGACGACGTCAAACAACTTCAAGCTGAAGATCACAATCGTGGTAATAACGGTGATCAATGTACCTTTGATATAAGGTACCGTGATGCTGAAGAAAGCCTTAACTTCAGATGCACCATCGATGCGCGCAGCTTCCAGCAGTTCTGCAGGTACACCTTTGATGGCAGACGATAAGATCACCATGGCATACCCTGTTTGCAACCAGACCATGATGACAATTAAGAAGAAATTGTTCCAGGGGGCCATGGTCAGCCACGGTTGCGGTGTACCGCCTAATGCAATCACAATGGCATTCAGCAACCCAATTTCCTGGATCCCTGTACCAGTGCCTTTGTATGAGTAGACAAACTTCCATATCACGCTGGCACCAACAAACGAAATAGCCATGGGTGTGAAGATAATGGATTTATAGACAACTTCAAATTTGCTCCGGTCTGAAAGCACTGCAACCAGAAGCCCTAACCCCACGCTAAAACCGGTACCGAAGATCAACCAAAGCAGGTTGTTGCGGAAGGTTTCCAACATGCGTGGGTCAGTAAATGCAAAAATATAATTATTTAGCCCCACCCATTGTGTTCCCAGGTTATTTTGAAAACTGGCAAACAATGAGCGAACGACAGGCACTGCTAAAAACCATCCCATGATCGCAACCGCTGGGCCAACAAAAACAAAAGGTTGCAACCGTTTGGACCAAGGATTGGGCAGCTTTAGAACGAGCCAATTAGCCACCACATATAATAAAGCCACGCCCCCAACACCCCAAATTATGGCGACCAGCACTAGTACAATCTGAGATGCTTGCGCTCTGCTCAAAAAGAGATACCCTTGCCAGAGAACAAGAAAGGTAACGGCCGGAACAAATAAGGAAACCAAGATTTGTCCGAGGGTCGAACTGAACCATTGTAATAGTCCAATTTTTTCGGAATCGGGGTTCTTTGCGCCGAGCATGAACACCTCCATTTTTCACATTTAGAACATGAAGGGCAGGCATCATCAAACCAGCCTGCCCTTCACTTGATTTATACTGCCAACTGTACGTTATGACCCTTGTTCAATCCTGTGATCAAAGTTCAGTTGAGTAGTGCTTTTGCATCAATCATAGCGAATGAGCTAAGCTGAGGGATTAATCTGGCCAGGAAGCGTCAATCTGCTGTAACGCCTCAGTGCGGGTGATCGTTCCACTCACGTAGTCGGTCATGTACTTCCAGAAGGTGCCAGCACCAACTGCGCCGGGCATCAGGTCTGAACCGTCAAAGCGGAAGGTGGTCGCATTACGGATGGTTTCAGCCACACCACGGGTCACGGGGTCAGCATACCAATCCAAGCTGGCATCATTGTGAACGCCGATTGCGCCGCCAACTTCGATCCAGTATTTCAGAGATTCACCGGTGGAGAAGTATTGAATGACAGCACGAACTTCGGGGCGGTCATCGAACACAGCGTAGATATCTCCAGCGCCCAAGACAGGTTTCCCAAATTCTTCTTTGATGGGGGGCAGATAGAAGAAGTCATAATCCACGCCCGCTTCCAATTCCTCAGGGAAGAATGAGGTTACAAAGTTACCCTGGCGGTTAAACCAGCATCCTGGCGGATCATCAAACATGGGTTTGGGGGCATCACCAAAACTGATGGTGGGGATAGCCGCTTGACCGCCATAGACATAGGCATCGTTGAACCAAATGGCTTCAATGTAATCCAGAGCTTCGTTGACCTGGGGTGAATCGAAGGGCAATTCACCGGCAACCCAAGCGTCGTAATCTTCAGGGGCAGCCACGCGCAACAGCACATCTTCAATCCAGTCAGTCATCGTCCAGCCGGTCGCTGCGCCGGATTCAATGCCGATACACCAGGGTGTATCACCGTCAGCAGCAATCTCTTCTGTCAATGCCATCATTTCGTCCCAGGTCTCGGGAATTTCGTAGCCATAGTCATCGAAAACGGCTTTTGGATAAAAGACAAAGGATTTCCCATTTGCTCGAGCCCAAATACCTGCTACCATGCCGTTCATGGTGGCTAAGTCTTGCCAGGCCTGTGAGTAATTTTCCTTGATCCAATCAGGATTGATCAGGGTTTCCATGTCAATCGCGTAACCTTTATCCACTGCGGTCTGCAATAAACCGGGCTGCGGGAAGTCAACGATATCGGGGCGATCACCACCATCCAGGCGGATCATAATGTTGGCCTCAAATTCCTTTGAGCCTTCATATTGAATGTCAATGCCTGTAGCTTCTTCAAAAGCGGCAATCGAGTCATTGAAAATCACTGCGTCCTGATCGGTGAAGGGGCCAGCCATGGTTACCACAGTCCCGGCATACAAGCCTGCATAAGCATTGGCAAGTTCCTGACCCTGGGGCAAAGGTGCAATTTCTTCTTCAGCGGGTTCTTCAACCACTGGCTCTTCAACTACTGGTTCTTCTACAACAGGCTCTTCAACAACGGGTTCCTCAACTGCTGGTGTTTCAGCAGTAGGCCCACAAGCGGCAAGCACCATTGAGAAGATGACCAAAATTGCTAACAACATAAATTTCTTTTTCATCTTTGGTATTTCTCCTCCAAAATTAAATAGGGTTCGGTCAAAACAATACGGAAACACGCAAAATTCTTTATCCTTAGAAAAGCAACCTCCTTTTACTTAGTGGATTAAACAGAATCACAAAATCGCACCTATTTCCAGTGTTATATACATCAACGTACTTTCGGTGCGCAATTGCCAAGCCATAGAACCGATGTGAAACAGTAACCATGAAAAATTATTTGCTTTGATTTGTGGCTTACTTGTATTCTGTTGCATCTTCACCCTAGTCACCTTCACATTCAGGATATTTGGTTTGTCGATCACCTGACCTAAACGAGTGATTTCCCGAAAACTAACCGTCTATATCCATTCTTACTTCTGTGTTTTAGAAACTGCTTTTATGGAAGTGCTTTCATCGTCTCTAAAACCTAAAACACCGCGATTTTTAGCGATTTCAGCCTATTATAATGGAACCTTCTGCTTATTGTCAACCGATTTCAGCCAAATCAACAAAGCCAATTTCCAAAATGCTGTTCATCACCCCTTAAGTATAATTTTAAAGATCCAAAGTTCAGTTCTATCGCTCTGCAGCCAATAGCGCGGACGAAAAGGGTTGGAGGGATAACTCAAGTGAATTGTTGGTCCTTTCACAGAATTTCCCAAGTATAAGATCTTGGTACCCCCCTGCCTGATTGATCCTAATGGAGAAATCCCGTTCTTCAGCTGAATTGTTGATCAGCAAATAGAAACTTTCTTGAAGCCCTTTTCCCAATACAAGTGTTTCTTTAACATCGTCAACTGCGTACACCTCCCATTCCGTTTGCCTGATTAGCGGATTATTATTTCGGATTTCTGCTAACGTTGCCAGATATGCAGGCAGCGTGGATGACTCGACTTCCTTCCATGGCATAGGAAGTCGGACTTCATCGAACCCCTGGGCACCTTTGGCGTGGATTGACCTGTACTGCGACAAAGGCACTTCCGTCCCGTAGTAAATGATTGGTGGTTCCGGAAGCGAATACAGCACCAATAGGGCTGTCCGCAATACCTGTTCATCCCCCTGCGCAGCAAATAGGAACCGATTCATATCATGGTTGTCAATAAAAGCAGGCAGGCTGAACCCCTGGGGAAAATAGCTGAAGTGACTAGTCAAAAACGCCCCAAACTTTGAAAGTGCCCATGTCCTTTGGGCAAAGGTCAGGCGAATTGCCTGGGTGATAAGAAAATCCAATGCCCCACCCAAACCGTTGGCATAGGTTGCCTGTACATCCGCAGGTTGAACAATTTCTCCAAAGGTCCAGCATTCCGGTTTCACTTCCTCACAAGCCCGTCGAAAATCAACCCAAAAATCCCCTTCTGGGCCATGGGCATAATCCATTCGGAAACCATCCACACCCAACCTGAGCCAGTGTTGCGCACAGTCCAGCAAGTTCTGCCTGGCTGGGCTGCCATAAGCAAGATTGAGCTTGGGCATCCCGCGCACGTTGTAAAAACACTCATAATCCGGCCACTCCTTCCACACAAAATAATCAAGGTAAGGGCTGTTTTGGTTTTTCACCGCATCCAAGAAGAATGGGTGTTGGCTGGAACAATGATTAGCCACAAAATCCAGTATGATCTTGATTTTAAGCTTGTGCGCCTTCTTGAGTAGTTCTTTAAAATCATCCAATGTGCCAAAATTGGAGTTGATGTGGTAATAATCGCTGATATCATAGCCATGATGGGATGGCGAGGTAAAAATCGGCGTCAGCCACAGCGCATTGAATCCCATCTCAACGAAAAAGGGCAGCTTTTCAATCACCCCTCTCAAGGTGCCGCCAAATCGTTTCCGTAGGTCATCATGCACAGGCCATTCGCGATTGCTGCCCGGGTTGAACCGGTCGACAAAAACCTGATACACGATCGTATCCTGGGCCCACAGCGGACCTTTGTTTTCGCTAAACCAAATGGAAAAATGCGTGCCAGTCTGAAATTTTTCAGCCTGGTTATCCGCAAACACCATCCTGTCTGAGCCCTGCAATTTTGCCGCGATTTTATAGCGCAGCATTGTCCCTGGGGGTTGTGGTGCCAGGATGATTTCCCATTCTTGCAGGTATGACCACAACTCGGTTTTCCATACAGTATTTCCCTCAGTAAAACGGCGTTCCGTCTGACTGGACCAATCATCAGTGGTCAGCCATAAATACACCGATTCCACCGGCAGGTCAGCAGAGCATGTCACCCACAAATGCACACTTTCATCTGGTTTAGGATTTGCCGGTGTCTTTTGCTGGTAATGGTGTACACCCTGGTAACGCTCATTTAGCCACTTAACCCCATTTTCCGGTTTATCCAAATCGCCAAAAATATGATCTGCGGTTGGATCGAATGAAGTTCGTGTCATATTCACTCTCCACATTACAAAAAGGTGTCAGTCCCAAATATTTTGCGAAAGACACCTTTATTTGCTCTGCAAGAAACCTTGCTTAACCTTGCGGAATAAATGTTTCCAAATTTATCCTTTGACAGCGCCTTGCGTCAGGCCGCCGACGATTTGGTCTTGCAACACCAGATAGATGACCATGATCGGAAAGGCGCTGATGAGCGCACCGGCTGCGAAGATGCCCCACTTTTGCGAGAACATGCCC
>JBLRWR010000103.1:0-6911 GCA_047921135.1 Candidatus Brevefilum sp. | reverse complement strand
CGGCCGGGTGCAGCCGGAATGCCCATCAGTCCGTTGATCGAAGAAAGTGCCCAAATCCCGCAATTCTTCCAAACGCCCATCCGCTTCCACCTGGGCTTCTTTATCGCCCTGGGTATCGCTTGGCTCGTTTGGTGGCTGCTGTTTAAAACCAAATGGGGGCTGAACCTGCGCACCGTAGGCGCAAACCCGCGGGCAGCCAAATATGCCGGCTTGAACGTGGCCAAATCCTACATGCTGGGCATGGCTATATCTGGTGCGCTGGCCGGTATGGCTGGCGGCGTCCAGATCCTGGCCGTCAACCGCAGCATGGCATTGGGCCTATCTTCGGGTTATGGCTTCGACAGCATCGCCCTGGCTTTAATCGGTAACAACCACCCCCTGGGCGTGGTGCTGGCTTCGATCCTGTTCGGCACCCTGCGCAATGGCGCCACCCGCATGATGGTCGTTTCGCGGATCCCCATCGACATCGTGGACGTATTACAGGCCATCATCCTGATGTTTGTCGCCGCACCAGCCATCATTCGCGGCATCTACCGCTTACGAAAACCCAAGCATGAAGAAGAAACCGTCTTTGTCAGTGGATGGGGAGGAGGTCAGTCATGACGAATGCGACGCAAACCATTGAACACAAAAGGATTTATGAAATTTCTCCCTCCAGGAAACTGGCCATGGGAATTGCTGAGCTTTTGATCGCCTTGGTGATCCTGTTCGGATTCGTGTTGAACTCAGCCCCAGGAATGGACACCCGGTTTGTGATGACCCCGGGCGGCATGGATGTCGGCAGAATGGGCGATTGGGTCATCCCCACCCGCCCAACGCTGATTGCGCTGTTCATCATCACAACCGCTATTGGCGTTTTCCAGCTCATTCGCGGCTTTGGGCGGGCGACCAACGGCATGGTCGGCTTATGCGGTTTATTCCTGATCTTTGGCTTCCTCACTTGGCAGGCCGGTGGGACCTCGGTCAACCTGGCCGGTATGCTGGCCAGTGCGGTGCTGCTGGCTGTCCCGATCACCCTGGGCGCATTTTCGGGTGTGCTCTCAGAGCGGGCTGGCGTGGTCAACATCGCCATTGAAGGCATGATGCTGATGGGCTCCATGATCGGCGCTTTGATCGGCAGCATCACCAACAACATGTGGATCGGTTTGTTGGGAGCCATTCTTTCGGGCATGCTCCTTAGCCTGCTTCATGCTGTCCTATCCATTAAATACAAGATCAACCAGATCATCTCAGGCACCGTTATCAACATCTTTTCAGCCGGTATGACGGCCTTTATCTCGCAGAAATATTTGCAGACCAACCAGGCGCTGAACAATCCCCCGTTGTTCCCCCGCATCCCCATCCCTGGCCTGGCCAACATCCCCCTGTTAGGGCCAATCCTCTTCAACACCAATGTGTTCGTCTACCTGATGTTCATCTTGTTGGTGGTGATCCAGGTTGCGCTATTCTCCACCCGCTGGGGATTACGGTTGCGCTCCGTGGGCGAACATCCGCGGGCAGCCGACACCCTCGGCATTGACGTGATCAAAACCCGTTATGTGGCCGTCATCTTGAGCGGCCTGGTTGCAGGGCTTGCCGGCGGTTTCTTCACCCTGGGCTCCGTGGGGCGCTTCAACGAAGGGATGACGGCCGGCAAAGGTTTCATCGGCCTGGCCGCGATGATCTTCGGCAACTGGCGGCCCTTAGGCGCCCTCGGCGCGGGCTTCCTGTTCGGCTTTGCGGATGCGATCGGCTCCAAGCTGTCGCTGCTGGGCAGCGTCATTCCCCCGCAAATCATGGCCATGGCACCCTACCTGATCACCATGATCGTCCTGGCTGGCTTCATCGGCAAAGGGGATATGCCTGCAGCCGATGGGGAACCCTACGAAAAAGAATAGCCAGCCCATACCCCATCACTGCCACCCAAACCACCTGGGGAACACCTCCCGGGTGGTTTTCATTTTCTATGGGTATAATTAACCCAGATTCCGCCACCCAACAGGAGGAATATGCGCAAACTGCAGCCCATCTACCTCGACTACAACGCTACCACACCACTCAGCCCCGCTGTGATTGGGGCCATGCGCCCATTTTTAGAAGAACACTTCGGCAACCCCTCCTCCAGCCATCCCTACGGTCACACAGCAAAAGATGCCGTCAAAACGGCCCGAAAGCAGGTTGCGGCACTGATTGGGGCTGAACCCGAAGAAATCATCTTCACCAGCGGCGGCACCGAATCCAACAATATGGCCATCCAGGGGATAGCCCGGGCCAACCTGCAACGGGGGAAGCACATCATCACCTCAGCGGTTGAGCATCCCGCGGTGACCGAAGTGTGCGCTTTCTTAGGGTCACAGGGATACCACATCACCACCCTGCCGGTCGATGGTGACGGGCAGGTCTCCCCACTGCACCTGGCTGAAGCGCTCACACCTGAGACCATTCTGGTGAGCATCATGCACGCCAACAACGAAGTCGGCACACTGCAGCCCATTTCAGCCCTGGCCCAACTGGCCCATCAGGCCGGCGCCCTGTTCCATACCGATGCCGCCCAATCCGTGGGTAAGCTGCCGGTCAATGTCAATGATTTGGGCGTTGACCTGCTGTCCATCGCCGGTCACAAGCTCTACGCGCCCAAAGGCGTGGGCGCACTCTACATCCGGAAGGGCGTCCATCTCGACAAGATCACCTTCGGGGCCAGCCAGGAAGGTAACCTGCGGCCGGGCACGGAGAACGTGCTCGAGATCGTGGGCCTGGGCGCAGCAGCCCAGGAAGCCCATCAGAGCCTGGCCGCGCGTATGCTGCATCTTAAAACCTTGCGAAACCGCCTCCACACCGGCTTAACCCAAACCTTGCCATCTGGTTTGCTGCGCCTCAACGGGCACCCCGAACAGCGCCTGCCCAATACGCTCAATATCAGCTTCCTGCACATTGAAGCCAATGTGCTGCTGGAGGAACTTTCAGCAGGCCTGGCCGCCTCCGCCGGGGCCGCCTGCCACGCCGACCATGTCGAGATCTCCAGCGTATTGAGGGCGATGAATGTCCCCATTGAATGGGCCAAAGGCGCCCTGCGGTTTTCTGTCGGGGCGATGACCCGGCCTGAAGACATCGACCGGGCGGTTGAGTTCATCTCCGCAGCGGTCAGGCAGATCAATCCAACCCACTACACCTAAACCAAGGAGGAAAATATGTCCAATGAGCATTTTCATTTTGAAAGGTTCTTACCTTACCCAAACAACACCCTGGCTAAAAAGCTATTCAAGACGCCGATTGTGCTCTATCGGCTGGGGCTGGGAAAGCTGTTGGGCAATTACATCCTGATTCTCTCCACCACAGGCCGTAAAACCGGCAAAACCCGCCGCACACCTGTGGAATATTTCTTCCATGAGGGCCAGTATTACATCATCAGCGGGTTTGGCAATCAGCCGGATTGGTACCAGAACATCCTGACCGACCCCCGGGTGACAATCCAGAACGGTTATGAGCGTGTGTGCGCCACGGCCCGCCCCCCGCAATCCGATGAGGAATGGGAAGCCGTCAGGCTCTACCTCACCCACAGCCCTGTTGGAAAGCTCCTCAACGCCAACTACCGCGAGGAACAGCAGGGGGTGGATATGCTGGAACAGGTCAAGCAATGGCCTGCCCTGACCTTTGACCCGACCGACCAGCCCTGCCCTCCTCCCCTGGAGGCTGACCTGGTGTGGGCCTGGCCTATCATCCTGTTAGGCGCCGCGCTGGATATCACCCTGTTGTGGCTGTTACGGCGCAAGAAATAACTCACCCGCAGGTGCAGTGACATCTACCCAAAACGCAAATGTTTTAACATTTGCCGTGTAAAAAATAGTCCTTCAGACCCTTTTTTGGGGGTTGCGTTCTGATGTAAAATGCCTGTGCAGTAACACTGACAGAAAAATAATTTATTGATAAGGTAAAATCCTGCGAAATAGTTCGAAACCGGAAAAGAAAGAGAACCTTATGTCCATCATTACCATCAACAATGTGACCAAACGCTTTGGCGAGACCCTGGCCGTCGATCGTCTCAGCTTCGATGTCCAGCCTGGCGAAATTTTTGGCTTGCTCGGCCCCAACGGCGCCGGCAAAACCACCTGTATCCGCATGATCCTCGACATTTTTCAGCCTGATGCGGGCGAAATCAGCGTGATGGGCGGCCCGATGACCGATGAAAAGAAGAACCGCATCGGGTACCTGCCCGAAGAACGCGGCCTGTATCAGGATATCCCCCTGGACCGCTGTCTGACCTTCCTGGCATCGCTCAAAGGCATGCCGGAAAAAACCAGCGACCCGCTATTATCCGAGTACCTGGAACGTTTCGACCTCAGCGAGGTACGGGATAAAAAGGTCAAAGAGCTCAGTAAAGGCATGCAGCAAAAAGCGCAACTCATCTCTACTTTGGTGCACGACCCAGACCTGGTGATCATCGACGAGCCCTTCACCGCGCTCGACCCGGTCAATACCGCCATGGTCAAAAAGATCCTTGAACAAAAGCGCGATGAAGGCAAAGCAATCATCATGTCCACCCACCAGATGAACCAGGTGGAAGAACTGTGCGACCGGATCCTGCTCATCGATCACGGCCACCAGGTGCTGTATGGCACCCTGCAGGAGATTCAAAGCAGGTTCGCCTCCCGGGATATCCTCGTCACCCCTCTCACACCGCTCCCTGGGGTAATCGAGGGCGTCGCTTCAGTCCGCGAGGTGAACGGGCGCCATTTCCTCACACTGAAAGAGCATGCTGAGCCCAATCAGGTCCTCAAGTATCTCATTAACCAGGGTACCGAAATCGCCGCCTTTGAGATCGCTATACCGCCATTGAACGAAATTTTTATCCAGGTAGTTAAAAAACAGGCAAAGGATCAAAATGGCTAAGATCTGGTCTATCATCAAATACGAATACACCCGCCATGTTTTTAATAAACGCTTTTTGTTCAGCCTGCTCAGCTTGCCGGGTACCATGTTGGCCATGGCCATCGCAGCCGTGGCGATTGGTCTCATCACCCGAAACACCTCCCCGATTGGGTTTGTGGATCACTCTGGTTTCCTGGCAGATGCTGCACCCCTGGAAGTTAACGGCTCTCTATTCGAGCCAGCCATCGAGTTTACCGCCTATACAAACATTGAACAGGCCCAGGCAGACCTCAACGCTGAAATAATCCAGGCATATTATGTCATCCCGGAAAATTTCCCTCAAAATCGAGAGGTAGAACTCTACTTTTTGGATGCACCCAGCATGGGTGCGCAAAACCAATTCAGGGGTTGGGTCATCAATAACCTGGATCGCTTCCGGCATTTGGATCCGCAAAATTTGGAAAGGCTCCAGGAGGGCAGCCTGTTGACTATGTCAACCCTCGACGGAAGCCGCCAGATGCGTGAAGACCAATGGTTCATGTTCGTCGTCCCCATCATTGCCGGGATCACCTTCATCATCGTGGTCCTGTCTAGCGGCGGCTACCTGTTACAGGCCGTCGTGGAAGAAAAAGAGAACCGCACCATGGAAATCGTCATCACCTCGGTCACCCCGGGGCAGTTGATGACCGGCAAGACCATCGGCAATATCAGCGTCGGGCTGACCCAACTGGTGGTCTGGCTGATCTTCGCCGGGATCGGGATTGCCATCGCCGGGAATTTCTGGCCGGCCTTGCGCGATTTTGCCATCCCGGGAGAAGTGGTCGCTGTGATGATCTTGCTATTCCTGCCCGCCTTTGTGATGATCGCGGCCATCATGTCCACCATCGGCGCCATCATGACCGATATGCGCGAAGCCCAGCAAATCAGCGGGATGTTCTCTATACTGGTCACCATCCCCTTTTATCTGGTCACCCCCATCATGAATAACCCCAACAGCACGATAGCGATCATCCTGAGTTACTTCCCGCCTTCAGCGCCGATCACCGTGCTGATGCGCATGGCCTTCACCACACTTCCCACCTGGCAGTTAACCCTTAACGTCCTGATCCTGGTGGTCTTTGCAGTGTTTTCGGTGTGGCTGGCCGGGCGAGCCTTTCGGATGGGTATGCTCCAGTATGGCAAGAAAATCGCCTTCAAAGACCTCTTCGCAAAGCAGGAGGCAGCATGAACAAGACGTTAACCATTCTGAAGACTGAGTTTATCAACACGGTCACACGGCGCTCATTCATCCTGACGCTGATCCTGGTGCCCCTGGTGCCGGCGCTGATCCTGGGCGGAATTTCCCTGTTTGGGGACGATCAGCCCATCGAGTGGACTGGCTCAGCCCCCCAGCCACAACCTGAAGAATTCCCCTCAGAGGGGTATCTTGACCTGGCCAACATTATCACCCAAACACCAGAGTGGCTCGATGAGGCACTTTTTATCCCCTTTGACAACCAGGCCGACGCCAGACAGGCTGTTCTGGCGGGAGAGATCAGCGGGTTTTTCGTGATCCAACCGGATTACATGGCAACCGGCGCGATCACCTACTATAGCGAGGATTTTAACCCCATGTCCTCCATCGATACCACCTGGATGATCAATGCCCTGATCCAATTCAACCTCTTCGAAGGTGACCAGGTCGGTTTTGAGATCTTCCAAAACCCGATCCAGGCCAACTACATTGATCTTTCACCGGAGGTTACGGATGAAGGCATCGATATGAGCAACCCGATCGCCTTTTATATCCCCTACGGGATGACCATGTTGTTCTACGTCCTGATCGTCACCTCCGCCAGCCTGATGATGAATAGCGTGGCCAAAGAGAAGGAAAACCGGGTCATGGAGATCCTGGTCAGCTCAGTCAAGCCGCGCGAGTTGCTCACAGGGAAAATCCTCGGCCTGGGCTTGGTCGGCTTATTGCAACTGGTCGTCTGGCTGGGTTCGGCGCTGCTCATGCTGCATCTGGGCGGCAGAACGCTGCAACTTCCCCCGGACATTCGGCTCTCCTCGGGCATCCTCCTGTG
>JBLRWR010000102.1:0-7057 GCA_047921135.1 Candidatus Brevefilum sp. | reverse complement strand
TGTTCAAGGGCATGGTGGGTTCGAATCCACCATGCACTTGAACAGGCCGTCTTAAGAATAAACCACCCGATCTAGTGGGTGGTCTTCTTTTTCCAGCGGAGAGGGTGGGATTCGAACCCACGGTACCCAAAGGGTACACGCGCTCTCCAGGCGCGCGCATTAGGCCGGACTATGCTACCTCTCCATCCTGCCATTTTCAGGCGACGAGAATTATACCAGAAGGGCGCCTGCTTGGTAAGTCCAAATTGCCTATCCCTGCAACTTTTGTGATCCATTGTCGTATACTTAAATGGAGGTAACTATGACAAATAACAATAAACGTGTTCACTGGCTGCTCTACCCCTTCTGGCTGATCTGGCGTTCAGTCGTCTGGATCATCGAAGCCACCGGCCGTCTGATCGGCGCTATTTTGGGGCTGGTATTGATGATCGTCGGCATCATCGTAACGCTGACCGTAATCGGCGCCATTGTCGGCATCCCGCTGATCATCTTTGGCTTTATGCTGTTGATCCGAAGCCTGTTTTAACTGACAAAAGATGGACATCCTGGATATTGCCGGGGTGTCCTGTTTGCATTACGATAATTAACAGGTCAGGGGGTTGCCCAGGTCAGGAAGCTAACTGATAGCCTGCCTACGTTAAAACCCTCGATCAATAACCATCCCAGCAGTTCATCTGAGGTCCTGTAGCAGAAATACGTCCCGGTTGGTACGTCGTTAAACCCTATCGGCTGATCGTTCAGGTTGGCATTGGCACAAGTGGCAATTGTGGGTTCCGAATCATCAAAAATAGCCCACAGCGTGCCATTCAACGGGGTTAACAGGTGGGTTGGTGATCCTCCCAGAGCATAATTCAGGTCTGCGGTTAATCCATTGGTGGGATTAAGCGTCGCTGTATCCAGGTCTAGGGTGTCCCCGCTTTGCAAATCAGCCTCACCTGAAACGTACACAATCGGCGTTGGTGTGAAGGTTGGCGTCGGGTGCGGTGTATCCGTCACCATCAGCACAACCTCAATGCGCACCCAGAATGGCGCATCCCCATGCGGCCCAATGCCAAACAATTCGCCATCAGGATCGCTCAACATCCAATTGCTCTGGTAGAGGCCAATCGCCCCTGGGGCCGCCATATCCACAGTCAGGTCAACAATATCGCCCGGGTTCACCGGTTGCTGTATGTATTGGGTGTATTGCGCACCCAGGCTGTTGCCAGAGAAAAATGTGACCGCATACTGACGGGTCCAGGTGCAGGCGCCTGCATTTTTCAACCGCCAGGTTTTCGAAAACGGGGTGCCAGGCGCTAACTTGGTATCGTCCGGGATGGTGATGTCAAGCGGCACGCCGGCCGCAGCCAAATTGCAAGTCTCCTCGCGGGTAGGCGTGTTAATCGGCGGCCGCGTGCGGTCAATCGTTGCAATCGGCGTTGAGGTTTGGGTAGGGGTCGGCGTGTCTGTGGGGATATGCGTCTGGGTTGCGGCAAAATCCAGCGTTACCAAGCTAATAGCGGTTTGATTGAGGCGCGTGGCATCCAGGGTCGGCTCCTCCACAAGCACCTCACGCCTGCCGCAAGCGGTTACCCATAACATCAACACCATCACCCACAAAAGTTTTCTTTGCATTGATAAAGATTCTACCTTAAATATCACCAAAGCAAGCGTACAACGTGCACAAGTGATCACGTCTTGTCAGGAGCAGACTATTAAAGTATAGTTCTAAAACTAACCATAAAAATACAAAACGAACTTCATGATCAACACGGAAGAGCACGCCATGAACCGAAACAAAACGATCAACACCTGGCTGGATCGACCTGTCATTTCAATCTGGCCTAGATTTACCATTTATCACCTGATCATCACCTTGATCCTGCTCACAACCATCATTAGCCGGTTTGTCATGCTGGGAGACAGGGTGATGAGCCACGACGAGGTCAACCATGTGGTGCCAGCCTACACCTTCTACCAGGGCGGCGGTTACCGCTACGACCCGGTCACCCATGGCCCCCTGCAATTCCACCTGATCACGCTTTCCTATACGCTGTTTGGCGCTAACGATGTTTCGGCCCGCATCCCCAATGCCCTGTTTGGCATCGGAGTGGTGGTCTTTGCGCTTTTTGCTTATAAAAAATACCTCGGCCGGGTGGGGTCGCTGGTCGCCGGTTTCCTGTTCATGATCTCGCCTTTTATTTCCTACTACAGCCGCTATACCCGCAACGAGATCTACATTGTATTTTGGGGGATGGCGCTGTTGTGGGGGATCTTGCGCTATTTGGATTTAGGCCAAAAGCGCACCCTGATCTTCATCACGGTCATCACCGCGCTCCATTTTACGGACAAAGCCACATCCTATATCTTTACTGCGGAACTGCTGATCTTCCTGGCCGTTGTGTTCACCGCCCGGGTGATCACCAAGCCATGGAAATCAAACCAGACCCGGACGATCTTCTTGCTGATCGTAGCCATTACCCTGGTGATTGGCCTGGCGCTGTTTGCGGTAGGTTACAACGCCCTCACCCACGGGCCGACTGTCGTGGCAGAAGATGGCGTTGGCGTCATGCTGAGTGAGCTGGATGCGACCACCCGCCTGATCATCGGCGGGTTGGGCCTTGCAATGTTGATCGGCCTGGTTGCCGCTGCCGTGTTCCTGATTAAAGGCATTGGGTGGTTTGGCGTCAGGGATGAACGGACCTTTGACCTGCTGATCCTGCAAGGTACCATCGTGTTGCCCCTTTTGGGTGCGCTGCCAATGGATATCCTGGGCTTCAACCCCCTCGATTACAGCACGGGCGGAATCACCACCGCGCTGTTGTTTGTGGTCCCGCTCCTGGTGGCCGCCATCGCCATCGGCGTTTGGTGGAACTGGAGGGTGTGGGCCCTCAATATTGGCATCTTTTGGGGGATTTTCATCATCTTCTATACCTCGCTCTTTACCCAGGGCATCGGCCTTCACATGGGTTTGATGGGCGCACTCGGTTACTGGCTGGCCCAGCAGGGCGTGGTCAGGGGCACCCAGCCGCTGTATTACTATGCCCTCATTCAAATCCCGATCTATGAATTCCTGCCAGCGTTCGGCACCCTGCTGGCAGCCATCCTCGGCGTCCGTGCCATCGCCCGCAGGCCCAAACCTGCTCTTTCATCACCTGACAACGACACGCCTGAGCCAACCCTCGAAGAGACACTGCCCGAAAATTCAGTCTCCCTTGAAGCATCAAACGAAGCACTGCAGACAGATGAAACCGAGGATGCCCCTCAGGGACCCGCTCAAGACCCGCCGCTCGCCCTCCCCAGGCCGCGCCTCGTCGATAACGAGGGCGAACCCCGCAAGGTACCGGTGTTGGGCCTGCTCCTGTATTGGTCCGTTATGAGCCTGGTCGCCTTCAGCTTTGCAGGAGAACGCATGCCCTGGCTGACATCGCACATTGCCATGCCGATGATCCTCACCAGCGGCTGGAGCATCGGTTATCTGATTGAATCCTTCAATTGGTCCGATTTCAAGCGCCAGCGCGGCTGGGTGTTGATCCTGCTCGGGGCCTTGTTCCTGCTGACCACATTCCGCACCTTTGCCTTCATTTTAAGCCCGCTTCCGCCCTTCCAGGGCAGGGACCTGGTTCAATTAGAGGTGACCTACACCTTCCTGCTGGCCTTTGCCGGGATGATTGCCTCAGGGATCGGCTTATACATCCTCCTGCGCCATTGGGCCTTCAAACAACTGGCTAAGTTCGCCCTGATCCTGTTCGTTGCCGTCCTTGCCTTCATCACCATGCGCACCTCGTTTCGTGCCAACTTCATCCTTTACGATACAGCCAAGGAATTCCTGGTCTACGCCCATGCCGCCCGAGATTCCAAAGATGTTTTAGAACAAATTGAGGAGATCAGTTTCCGGCTGACGGGCGGGAACGACATCGTCGTGGCCTATGATAACGACATGCTCTACCCCTACTGGTGGTATTTGCGTGATTATCCCAACATGCGCTGGTATTCTGGTAACCCCACCCGCGATCTGCGAGAGGCTCCCATCATCCTGGTCGGCAGCGGTAATTACGGCCTGATCGAGCCGGTTGTAGGCGATGAGTATATTCGCTTCGACCATACCCGCTTATGGTGGCCATCCCAGGCCTACTTCAACCTCACCTTCCAGCGGGCGTGGGATGCATTCTCAGACCCAGCCATGCGCGCAGCCCTGTGGGAGATTTGGTATAACCGCAATTACGAACCCTATGCCAGGCTGGCCAACATCAACACCCTCACCCTCACAAACTGGCAGCCCTCGGATTCCTTCCGCATGTATGTGCGCAAGGACGTTGCGTCAATGATCTGGGAATATGGCGCTGCACCGGTTACTATGGAACCCGCCGTGGACCCTTACGAAGCCAACACCATCAGCCTGGAAGCAGACCTGATCCTCTACGGCGATGCGCAATTTTCATTTGATGCCCCCAGGGATATCGCTTTCGCGCCGGATGGCTCCTTCTATGTGGCCGATTCGCGCAACCATCGTATTCTTCATTTCGACGCAAACGCCAACTACCTGAACGCCTTTGGTACTTATGGCGCCTCAGACTTCACCGCGCAAAACATCGCGCCCGCCGGGTATTTCAACGAGCCCTGGGGGTTGGCTGTAGGCCCGGATGGATCCGTTTATGTAGCGGATACCTGGAATCACCGCATCCAAAAATTCACCGCTGGGGGCGAATTCCTCACCATGTGGGGACAATTTGGTGCGGCAGAATCACGCTATCACTTCTGGGGGCCGCGCGGCGTGGCTGTTGATGACCAAGGCCGTGTCTTCATCACCGACACAGGCAATAAACGGGTGCTGATCTTCGATCGGGATGGGGTGGACCTGGCCGAATTCGGCGGTGCAGGGTTGGGTGTGGGCCAATTTGATGAGCCGGTCGGCATCGAGGTTGATGACGCAGGACGCCTGTTTATAGCGGACACCTGGAACAAACGCATCCAGATCATGATCCCCGATGGCGACACCCTCAGCTATCCCAACCATATCACCTGGGACATTGACGGCTGGTTTGGCGATTCACTTGACAATAAACCCTTCCTGACCATTGATGGCAATTACCAGGTATATGTTGCCGATCCGCTCCTGGGCCGGGTGTTGGTATTCAACCAGCATGGTGACTTCCTCTATACCTGGGGCAGCTTTGGCGGTGGCCCTGATGAAATCGGCGTCGTGGGTGGCTTGGCCGTCGACCCGCTGGGCAATGTGTGGGTCTCCGATGCCCGTAACAACCGCCTGATGCGCTTCCCGGTCAATGCGTACTCCACAGGTGAACCCATGCTGCCCGTGGAGCAAGCCCCAATAGGAGAAGATGAAGCCCAGACCCTGCCCTGATTTACAAGGGTCCGGGAATAAACCCGCTTAAACGCAAAAGAGGCCGCCTGGATAGCGACCTCTTTTTGTGATTGGTTTGCGAAACTTCAGCTCAACGCTTTTTTGACGATCTCAGCAAAGACATCCGGCTCCCGTACTGCCAGATCAGCCAGCATCTTGCGGTTCAGGTTGATCTCCGTCTGCCGTAAGCCGTGCACCAGCTTGCTGTACGTGGTCCCATTTTGGCGGGCTGCCGCGTTGATGCGCGTGATCCACAATTTGCGCAAATCCCGTTTGCGTACTCGCCGGTCGCGGTATGCGTACCACTGGCTCTTCAGATATTGCTCATTGGCTCGGCGGAAGAGCTTGCTCTTGGTCCCGTAGTAGCCCTTGTTGAGCTTCAGTATTTTTTTATGCCTTCGGTAACCTTGCGGTCCACCTTTTACACGTGCCATCTAACACTCCTTTGCGAACCCCTGGGCGCCGGCGACTTCGTTCCATCACCCGTTGCGAACACCCAACAGCCGCAGCTAAAAAAATGGATTATAAATTGCTTACTTCTTCTTGCCCATATATGGCGCCAGGCGACGTACTTTCTTACGCGTGCCCTGAGACTTCACCGGGATCATGCGCTCAAACAATTGCTTGGTGCGATCCGGCGTTCGGCGGCGAAGGTGACCTTTACCAATTTTGGTCCGCACAATCGTACCGGAACCGGTCATCCTGAACCGTTTTGAAGTGGCCTTATGGGTTTTCATTTTGTACTTGCCATCGCGTGGTTTTCGTGGCATCTTGCACTCCTTTCATGAAAATCCTACGGCACAAGCGTACAAGGCCGTAGGGTATCACCGCTAAAAATCGTATCGTTCTCGCCAGACGATCGCCGAGTTTATTTGTTCGGGGCGAGCATCATAAACATCGTTCGCCCTTCCAGCTTAGGCGCTTGTTCGACCACGGAGACATCGGATAATTCTTCAGCAATCTCTCGCAGGTCTTCCAGAGCAATCTCTGGATAAGTGATTTCACGCCCTCTAAAGCGAATCGTCACTCTAACTTTCATCCCGTCCAGCAGCCACCGGCGGGCGTCACGAACTTTGAAGCCTTTGTGGTGATCTGTGGTTTTCGGGCGCAAACGAATCTCTTTGATTTCGATTTTGGTTTGCGATTTTCGTGCTTCCCGTTCCTTCTTTTCCTTTTCGTAAAGAAATTTGCCAAAATTCATGATCCTGGCAACAGGTGGATCAGCACCTGGGGCAACTTCGACTAGGTCCAGTTCGGCTTCTTCAGCGCGGCTCAATGCTTCTCGTAAGCTGACCACGCCAAGATTTTCACCATCCTGATCGATCAATCGAATTTGTGTAGCACGAATGTGTTTATTGATGCGAAAATCGTCTTTGCTACTTATAGTGTATGCTCTCCTTCTGATACGATCCTTGTACCTTAAAACAAATCTAATTCCCTGAAAGGGAACGAGGTTTATCTTACCATATTTTCACCCGAATCGTCAACAGGTTCGTAGGGGAACTAAGCCGAATTGTCCTTTAATCACATGAGAACACAAATGAGTGTTCTCCATTGGGTTCTTTACCGAACGAATACCCGGCTATTACAGCAAACAAAGGATCGCCCAAACAACTATACACCTGATGTCATCTTTCGAGTCAGGACATAAATTGACCCTGGCAGCAAGAATGCCATCAGTAATGATCCGCACACATTTTCATAAAGCGATGC
>JBLRWR010000101.1:0-7156 GCA_047921135.1 Candidatus Brevefilum sp. | reverse complement strand
GGCAGATCATCTACCGCGGCCAGCAGATCCACCTGTTCGGGCGCTGCCACATCGACCGGCAGAATGCCGTGCTGTGGGATGACTACGGCCTCGAGGGCACCATCGAGGTCAGCCGGGTGACCGCCCTGCCCCTGCAGACCGCCGCCCGGGTTTCGCCGGGCACCGGCATCTCCTCCATTGAGATGCTCACCGCCCTGCGCGAGGGCATCCTGGTGCCCTGGCAGAAACAGCAGGCGGAGATGCTCAAGCCGGCCGCCGACCTGTTCTCGGCAGACCAGGGCGGGCTGGTCTACCAGCCCAAGATCGGCGTGCATAAAAACGTAGCCGAGATCGATTTTGTCTCCCTTTACCCGGCCATCATGGTACACTTCAACATTTCACCGGAGACAATCCTGCCCGACCCCGACGGCGACAACCTGGTCCCTGCCCTGGGCCTGGCCATCGACACCAGCCAGGATGGACTGATCCCCAAGGCGCTGCGCCCGCTGCTGGAGAAGCGCATCGAGATGAAAAAACATCTTGCCAGTACCCCGTCCTGGGACCCTTACCGCAAAGGCTTTAAAAACCGTGCTTCAGCGCTGAAATGGCTGCTGGTGACCTGCTTTGGCTATCTCGGCTATAAAAACGCCCGTTTTGGGCGCATTGAAGCCCATCAGGCGGTCACCGCTTACGGGCGCGAGGCGCTCCTGCGCGCCAAGGAGGCCGCCGAAGATATGGGCTTTGAGGTCATCCAGCTTTACGTGGATGGGCTGTGGGTACAGCATCCCGACAAAACACATCCCGATGACATTCAGCCCCTGCTGCTGGAAATCCAGCAGCGTACCGGGCTGCCGATCTCGCTGGATGGGATTTATCGCTGGGTGGTATTTGTCGGATCGCGTCAGAACAAAAAACGACCGGTTGCCAACCGCTATTTTGGCGTCTTCCAGGATGGGACCATCAAGGTGCGCGGGATCGACGCCCGCCGGCGCGACAGTACGCCCTTTGTCGCCGATGCGCAAATGCACCTGCTGGAATTGCTGGCCCGAGCCAAGGACCCCGAAGCGGCCCTGCCGGATGCGATCGCCTTCCTGCAGGAACGCCTGCGGGCATTGCGCACCGGTGAAGTCAAACTGACACATCTCCTTGTCCGGCAGCGATTGGGGCGTAAAATGGAAGCCTACCGCACGCTCTCCCCCGCTGCACGGGCTGTCCTGCAGCTCAACACAGTCGGCAAAACGCTGCAACCGGGTCAGCGGGTTCCCTTCCTCTACACCCTGGGCAGGCCGGGCGTGTTTGCCTGGGACCTGCCGCAAAAGCCCACCCCGCACGCGGTTGATGTGGCCCGCTATCAACGGCTGCTCTTGCGGGCAGCGGGTATTGTGCTGGAGGCCTGGGGGCTGGATGAGGAACAGCTCACCCAGCGGGTTCAGACCGACCTCAGCCAGCTACGGTTACCCGTCCCGCCTAAGCAGCACCCGCTCAAGCACAGCGGCAATATTCCAGGCGTCATCAACCCCCCGGTGGAGCGTGCCCTCAGGGGTCAACCCCATTAACTGCATCCCCCTTTGCAAGCCAACCTCTTTTTTCAATCCCAACTGCAAGGCCAGCAGGTTCTTGACGTTGATGTGCGAGCGCCCGAAGGGATAAGAAATACCCTCTTCCTCGCATTGCTTGCTGAATTGCAGACGGTCATAATCGCCATAGCTGGCCCATGTGCGCTGGAACGAACGGTATTCCTCCTGCAAGAGCTGGCAGGCTTCGGCAAAACTGACTCCATTGGCAACCATTTCAGGGGTGATGGTGGTCAATTGGGTGCAGTAGTCGCTCAGGGTTGAACGCTCCGGCCGCACCATGATCGCCCGGGGTGTTTCCCGTGTGCCGCTGGCCACATCCAGCACACATAACCCAATTTCAATAATCTCGCTTATCTGGCCTGCAGGCGGGTCGCCCTCCCAGCAGGTTGCTTCCACATCAATCACCAAGATTTGGTCAAGCTTGCGAGCCATCATGCGCCCATCCCATCATTTTTAGTTTAGCCTGTTCGGCGCGGGTCATACCCTGCACAACCAGTTCATAAGAGTCGTCAATCATCTGCTGCACTTCATCATCCGGCAGGCTGCCATCCAGGGTGACCGTGTTCCAGTGTGTTTTGTTCATATGGTAGCCCGGCGTAACCGCCAGATATTGCCGCCGGAGGATGATGGCAACTACAGGATCCGCTTTTAGCGTGATGGTCAGCGGGTCTGCCTGCCAGGCCATCAGCGTAAACATCTTATTCAAAACTTTAAAGACCAGCACATCCGGCCCAAAAGGCATATCCCTGCGGGCACCAGGTTTCTGCAAGAGATATGCGCACAGCGCATCGTAATCCATGCTTCAAAGCCTACACGTTGATGAACTCAACATCGTTGGCGGCCAGGTCCACAATACAAAAGGAACGGGATTCCTTGCCCACCCCGCCCAGCGCGCCCGGGTTGACAATGCGCGTCCCGTTAATCACTTCGTCTCGCCGTTGGTGGGTATGCCCGTGGAACACCCACCGGTAGCGCTGGGTGTTCACCAGGTCCATCACTTTACTGTCAATATGGCTGTGCGTCGCAGCCACAGCCACCCCGTCAATTTGCCCACGAAACACCGGACCGACAAAATTGTCTTCCCGCAGCTTTTTGAACCGTTTCGCGATCGCACCAGCGGCATGGTCCATATTACCGGGCGTGTAGATCGTCCGAAAGCCCTCAAAGTGTGAAACCAGTTCAAACCCGGTCAGATCGCCGCAGTGGATCAGGGTGTCAATTCGACCCTCACGGCAAGCTGCCAGCACAGCTAAGAGATTGGACAAATGATCGTGTGTGTCCGAAAGAACGCCAATTTTCATCTACGCTCACCTCCGTTTGTCACCAAATTATATACGATCTCTCTCAAACCCTGTCACTTAATGGCACTTTTAAGCTGTATTGATATCATATGAATTCTGGCTATGTGGTAAAATTATGTCAGTATCATAGTAATTCGTTATCATATCCTGATGTAATTCTATAGCACTGACCGGTCAACACCACCGAGCCAGTGCCACGGGAGAGATCATGACCTCCTCACTACAACTTGGGATCAACGCAGCCAAAGCCGGCCGCATGCCAGAGGCCTTGGAGCATCTCAAGGACGCGATTATCGAAGAGCCACAAAACGCCGAAGTGTGGGTGTGGATTGCGGCCATCATCGATGATATGGACAAGCAAGCCATCTTCCTCGAAAAAGCCCTCGAGATTGACCCTCACAACGTTCCGGCTCAACGCGGCCTGGCTTACCTTGAAAAACGCAAACAGGATGAAGCCAGTGTCAAAGATGACCACCTCTCAGACCACACCCGCCCGATCTCCCCCTTCCCAGACCGCAGAAAACGCCCAACCGCCGGACCGCCCATGCAATGGTCTCAACGCACGGTTAATGAGCTGGGCAACATTGCAGGATCACAAGCGCCGCTCAGCACAAAACCAACTCAAGATTCAGACCAGGAAAAGGACAACGAAAAGCTTTCGCCGGTTGAAATCGGCTTGCTGGGGGTAGTGGCGCTGGTATTTTGTTTTATTGGCCTGCTGGCGGCCAGCGCACTGTTCAATTTCGAGCTGCCGGTCGGGTTCTTATTCGGGGAACGCGCATCATTAGCGTCCCCTCCGCCATATTCAGGCGTGTTTCTCTATGAAGAGGGCATGTACTTTGACATGACCCAGCACGAAGGTCCCCCCGCCCGGAATACAGGCATCCCCACCAGCCGGGAAAACAGGCCGCTGATTGTGCTGTGGGAAACCACAGCAGACCGCAACCAAATGAAACTGATCTACGAAACCGGTGCTTATATCCCTATCCGGGGCAGAACAGGTGCCGATCAGGCTGTTTTGATTCAGCCCGAACAAGCGCTGGAGCCAGGTTTGTATTGTTTTCAACAGTTTAATGGGACAGATGACATCCAGCTGGCCAATTATTGGTGTTTTATCGTTGACTTATCCGTTATAGCAGATTGAGCCTTTTATATATGACAGAAAGGCTCGTATTTGATGAGGAATTTCAGCTTTCATAATTATCCACATAAACTATAATCAAAGCGCTGAACAAAACTCACTAATTAAAGGTGGCTATGTCCGAACACACAATTCTCGACGCCCAATTTATCGCGCCTGATATAAAAAAATTTGTGATTCATGCCCCGGTGATCGCCAAGAAACGCAAACCGGGTCAATTTGTGATCATCCGCATTTCAGAAAAAGGCGAACGCATCCCTTTGACCATCGTTGATTCGACTGAAGACCCCGGTACCATTACGCTCATCGTGCAGGGCATTGGCAAATCTACCCGGGAAATCAATCAGCATGAGGCTGGTGATACCATCCAGGACCTGGTCGGTCCGCTGGGCAACCCCTCCGAGATCGATTATTTCGGCCACGTTGTTGTGATCGGCGGCGGCGTTGGCACGGCAGTCAGTTTTCCCCAGGCAAAAGCCCTTAAAGCAGCCGGAAACCGTGTCACGGCCATTATCGGCGCCCGAACCAAATCCCTGGTAATCCTGGAAGATGAACTTTCCGAAATTGCTGATCAAGTCCTCGTTTGCACTGACGATGGCAGTTACGGCCAGGCTGGTTTTGTCACCGAAGTACTCCAAAACCTATTGGAAAGCGATGACCCGATCGACTTTGTACTGGCCGTCGGCCCACTCCCCATGATGCGCGCAGTTGCTAGTTTAACCCGTCCATATGGCATTCATACCGTCGTCAGCCTCAATTCCATCATGGTCGACGGCACCGGCATGTGCGGCGGGTGCCGTGTCGCCCTGGATGGTTCCACAAAATTCGCCTGTGTGGATGGCCCCGAATTTGATGCTCACCTGGTGGATTTTGAGACCCTCATGAAACGCAATCGGGCCTATCTGCATGAAGAACAATGCGCCCTCGAAGAGGCAGCAGAAAAAATCGAACGCAGCAACCGGCGGAAAACACCAAAAATTCCCCGCCAGCCCATACCTGCCCGGGTACCCGAAGACCGGATCAAAGATTTCAACGAGGTCAACATTGGGTTCACCGAAGCGCTGGCCCTGCTGGAAGCCCAGCGGTGTTTGGATTGTAAACGGCCGGCCTGTGTAGAAGGCTGCCCGGTTGAGGTGAAAATCCCTGGTTTTATCAACTTGCTCAAGGAAAAGGATTACATCGCCGCCTCCAAACTGATTAAATCCGACAATGTTTTGGCGGCTGTATGCAGCCGAGTGTGCCCCCAGTCAGACCAGTGCGAGGGTGCGTGCATCCTAACCAAACGGGATGAATCCGTCGCCATCGGTGCACTGGCCCGCTTTGTGACCGACTATGAACGCACCCACGGAGATCTAACCCGCTATCCGATCCCAGAGCACGAGAAAACGGGCAAAAATGTGGCCATCATCGGGTCAGGCCCGGCTGGGCTTTCCTGCGCGGGCGATCTGATCCGCATGGGACATGACGTCACCGTGTTTGAAGCCTTTCATGAATATGGCGGTGTACTGATCTACGGCATTCCTGAATTCCGCCTGCCCAAAACGATTGTTCGCGAGGAAGTTGATGCCCTAGCAGACCTGGGCGTTAAGTTCAAGCCCAACACCGTCATCGGTGTGACCTACACCATTGATGAGCTGATGGAAGAAGAGGGCTACGATGCGGTCTTTGTTGGCGTGGGCGCCGGACTACCCTATTTCATGAACATCCCCGGCGAAAACCTGGTCGGGGTCTATTCCGCAAATGAATTTCTGACCCGCGTCAACCTGATGAAGGCCTACCAGTTCCCAAATTCCGATACACCCGTCATCGACTGCCAGGGCAAGCACGTCGCCGTCATTGGCGGCGGCAACACCGCCCTGGATTCGGCGCGGGTTGCCCTGCGCCTGGGCGCGGCCAAGAGCAGCATCATCTACCGGCGCACAGCCAAAGAAATGCCCGCCCGGCTGGAGGAAATTGAACACGCCAAGGAAGAGAAGATCGATTTCCAGTTCCTGCAGGCTCCGATTGAATTCATTGGGGATGAACAGGGCTGGTTGACAGCCATGCGCCTGATCCGCATGGAGCTTGGCCAACCCGACCAATCCGGCCGCAGGCGCCCGGTGCCCATCGAAGGGTCAGAATATGAGGTGCCGGTGGACCTGGTCATCGTGGCTATTGGCAATGGGTCCAACCCGATCATCCAGCGCACCACGGACGACCTGGAATTCAACCGCTGGGGCAACATCGTTGTCGATGAAGACACCATGGCCACCAGTAAACCCGGCGTCTTTGCCGGCGGCGACATCGTCACCGGCGGCGCAACCGTCATCCTGGCCATGGGTGCAGGGCGCAAAGCCGCCCGCGCCATCGATAACTACCTCAACGGCAGCACTAGCGGAAAGTAAAAGCCCAACATGGCAACCCCAGCCAAAATCGTCTGCATCGGCGCCGGCAGCTACTCCTTTGGACTGACCACCCTGGTCTCGCTGCTGCGTAGCAAAACCCTCAGGGGGAGTGACATCGTCCTGGTTGACCGGGATGAGGCGCACCTATCCGTGATGCACCAGCTGATCTCCTGGCTCAACGAAGTGTGGGATGCCGGTATGCACATCGATGCCCACACGCACCATCGCCCGGCCCTGCCCGGCGCCCAGTTTGTGATCAATGCCATTGAAGTTGGCCCGCGCGAAGGTTTGTGGGAATCCGATTACCTGGTCCCGCTGAAATTCGGCGTCCGGCAGCCTTATGCCGAAAACAGCGGCCCCGGCGGCTTTGCCCATGCAGCCCGCAACATCACACCGATCTTAGCCATTGCCCGGGATATGGAAGTACATTGTCCCGATGCCTGGCTGATCAACTTTACCAACCCCATGGCGCGCATCTGTGCCGCCATCCACCGCCACACCGCCATTAAAGTGATCGGCTTATGCCATCAACTGAGTGCAGGATATGCCATGGTGGGCAAGGCATTCGCGCAAGACTACGACATCATGGTGCCGCCCAGCTTCACCAGCACCCATGCCAGCGATAAATACGCCGCCGGGATGTTCGCCACCTACCTGCAAACCGTGGAGAAGGTCAAAATCACCGCCGCAGGCCTCAACCATTTCACCTGGATGCTCGAGCTGACCGACCGTGAGACCGGTGCTGATCTTTACCCCCACTTCAAAAAACGCTGG
>JBLRWR010000100.1:0-7185 GCA_047921135.1 Candidatus Brevefilum sp. | reverse complement strand
GTAAAACGCTTTTTCTGTGCAAAACGAATATCACAAGACACCTCCCTCATTCGGGGAGGTGTCTTTTTGTCATGATGGGTGAGTGTCTGTTCGAGGAACAAAGAGAACGCATTGGACAGGTCTTTTGGGCGGGATTGTTGTCGGTGATTCAACCAATGCCTGCCAAGACCCCGGAAGATGATAAAAAAGGGCATTTTTCCTGTCAGGCGGTCATTCATCCCTGTTTTGGGGATTAAATACTGCTGGAAGGGATATACAGCAAGCGGCCTTCGATTTCTTCTTGGAAATTTTGGTGTTCACGCAGGTATTCCAGCACCAGGTCCTGTACGCAGGTTGCGACCACCCGGCCGCGGCCCAGCTCGGTCAGCTCATCCATGGTCACGTCCAGGTTGGTCTTGGCATTGCTGGCATGGTAGCCCTGCAACCCGACCGTGTAGTGTTGATTTGGTTGTACGGGCTGCTGATGGATGGATAAGGCTTGCAGGCTTCGCGTCTGGTCGTTGTATACAGCCTGTACACCCGTGTTCACCTGGTAACACTCACCCCGACGGGTGCGGTTTTCTGGCCGCATCCAATGGTTGAAAATCTTCCACAAAGTTTCGCCAGAGACACAAAAACGGTTCAGTGCGTCGGTAAAGGGGAAGCAGGCTAGAAAGTCCCCTAAGGTGACCAGGGGTCCCAGGGATGGCGTGCGGATGGACCCGGAGCCCAGCAGCATTACGTCGATTTCGCCCCATTCTGCCATCGCATCCGCAAACAGGTTACCCAGGGTGGTCTCCTCGGTGCGGGTGGGATGGGTGAGCTGGGTGGATAGCTTGCACACGATGCTGTTGTACTTGGCATCCACAACCTCTTTGTAAGAATCAATGTAACGTTGCAGGTCTTCATCGGGCTGGATGGTGGTTGTGGTGATGGGCACCAGCTCCCAGTCATACTCAACGATGCTGTTGGTGTCGTCATCCACGACGATGTCATAGCGCCCGATTTGTTTGGTGCCCTCCCCTGCCTGTGTGATGAGCACCCCGTTGATCTCGGCCGGCTTTTCCAGGATGGTGTGCGTATGACCGCCGATGATCATATCCACTCCCCAATCAGGGTCTAACATATCGGCCAGTTCACAATCGGCATCAAACCCGATGTGGGTCAGCAGGATGGTCAGGTCAATATCCTCGTTTTTGTAAGCATTGGTGATCTTGCCGACTTCGTTGGCCGCTTCTTCCAGTGAGATGAAGCTGCTGATATCCCGATCGGCCTTGATGGTATCGATGACCATCTCGGTGATGACCCCGATAAAGAGGATATCCATGCCAGCCATATTGATGATGTGGTAGGGCTGCATCAGGCGTTTATTGTGGTTGGTGATGTAGAGATTGGCGTTCACAATCGGGAAATTGGCCACTTTTTCTAAAAATAATAAGTGCGGGAGGCCGTAATCGAACTCGTGGTTGCCCAGGGTGACTACATCGGGCGCGAGGTAATTCATGATTGACATGGTCGAAATGCCTTTGTATTCTGTATCGATGATCGAACCCTGGAGCATATCTCCTGCAATCACATAGAGGACATTTTCTTCTTCACTGCGCACCTGGTTGATGTATCCAGAGAGCAGTGAAAGACCGCCGATCAGGTCGCCTTTTTCGCCGCAGACCTCAGCAACAAAATTGCCGTGCATATCATTGGAGTGCAAGATGGTAAAGTTTCTGGTGTTCATTGGATCTACCCCTTGTTTATCTGGTTGGATGGGTTTCTGATAGTATACATAACTTTGCCAGTCATGACCAGAAATTTTTCATATCTGGTCATCAAACATGGCTTGCAGGTGCTTCTTGACCAAAGCCCTCTAGATTTGTCCCTGCCACTTACACGATGGACTGCGCTTTTTTCTGCATGTTTCGTTGAACCAACTTCCTGATTTCGTCGACGACTAAGATACTGCTGGTCAGCAAAATAATCCTGGCCCAGTCCCCGAGCGCCAGGGGGGCTGTGCCAAGGATGGTCTGTGCAAAGGGTGTGTGGACTGCCAGAACCTGAAGGACAACGGACGTGATGATGGCGGCTAGAAGAAAGGGATTAGAGAAGAACGACATCTTAAAGAAAGAACTGTAACGAGAGCGGCAGTTGAAGGCGTTAAACACCTGGAACATGGCTAAGGTGGTGAACACCATGGTTTGGCGATAGGCACGCCCACCATTGCTGGCGTAGTAATACATAAATAATGTACCGGCAGACATGACCAGGGCCACGATGATGATGTTGATCAGAATTTCTTTATTGATGATGCGGGCGTTTTTGGCGCGGGGCGGCTCATCCATCAGGTCCTTTTCTTTGGGTTCCATGGCGAGGGTGACATCCAGGATGCCATCTGTGACCAGGTTGACCCACAGGATTTGAACCGGGGAGATGATCAATCCCTGGCCGGCAAACAGGATCAGGGAGATCAGCAAGGTGAGGTCCTCCCCAAAGTTGGTTGAAAGCAGGAACTTGACCACCTTGCGTACGTTGGTGAATATATAACGGCCCTCTTCGACGGCATTAACAATGCTGGCAAAGTTATCATCCGTGAGGATCATCTCGGCGGTTTCTTTGGTCACATCGGTGCCCGAGATGCCCATGGCAATCCCGATTTCGGCTGCCTGGAGGGCAGGTGCATCGTTGACACCGTCACCAGTCATGGCGACCACATAGCCATGTCGCTGCAGGCTGCCCACCAGGCGGTGTTTGTGCTCTGGCGCCACCCTGGCAAACACAGCGGTTTCTTCCAGGACTTTGTCTAAAGCCTCCTCATCCAGCCTGTCCATCTCTGCGCCGGTAATCACCCGGCCGCCTTTTTCCAGCAAGCCAATTTCCCGGGCAATAGCCTGGGCGGTGATCTGATGATCGCCTGTGGCCATGATCACCCGCACGCCGGCCTTCTTGCAGCGCTTGATGGCATTATACACCTCGGGGCGCGGGGGGTCCATCATGCCGGCCAGGCCTACAAAGACGAACTCTGGATTGTGTTCGTTCTCAATTTTGTGCTTTAGCGGCTCGATTTGAGCCTGTGGAATGACCTTGTAAGCCAGGCCCAACACTCGTAAAGCTTTGGCGGCCATATCATGGTTCTTTTCCAGGACGGCATGCCGTTGCTTAGGGGTTAGCTCCTGGACCTGGCCGTCGATTTGGATATAGTTACATTGGTCAAGAATGATTTCAGGGGCGCCTTTGATGAACACGTTGGCAGTGTCAGTAGATTCCTGGTTAAAGGTGACCATGAATTTGCTGGTGGAGTTGAAGGGGATCTCGTCCAGGCGGATGAATAACTTCTCCAGGGTTTCTTTGAAACAGTCGGCTTTGGTGGCGGCCACGATCAGGGCTGCTTCTGTGGGGTCTCCCCGGATCTCCCAGTCGTCTGTGCCCTCTTTTTGAAATAGCCGGGCATTATTGCATAAGGACCCAATGGTGAGGGCTTTGGTCAGGTCTGGGTCATCACAGGGTTCGGTGGTCTGATCTTCGAGCAGGAAATCTCCCTGTGGGCGGTATCCTGTACCTGTGACCCGATAACTTTTATCGCCGGTATAAATTTCTTGCACGGTCATCTTGTTGGTGGTGAGGGTGCCGGTTTTATCGGAGCAGATCACACTGGCCGCACCCAGGGTATCCACGGCTGGCAGGCGGCGGATGATGGCGTTTTGCTTGGCCATGCGGTTGACCCCGATTGCCAGGGTGATGCTCATCACGGCGGGTAAGCCCTCCGGGATGGTGGAGACCGCGTCAGCCAGGGCAAACATGAAAATTTCCCGCAGCTCCAGGGCTGTCAATAAGCCGATAATCACCGTGATGACCGCCACAATCAATGCCAGAAAACCAAGATTCTTACTCAGCACTTCGGTTTGCACCCGCAATGGCGAAATGGCTTTATCCGTTTCCATAATCAGGGTGGCGATCTCGCCCATCTCAGTGTGCTTGCCGGTGGCAAAAATGAGGGCCCTGCCCCGTCCTGAGGTGACCGCCGTACCGCTGAAAACCAGGTTTTTGCGGTCGCCGACCGCCTGTTCACCGGGGATGGCTGCGGTTGACTTGCCAACGCTGAAGCTTTCACCGGTCAGCATGGCTTCGTCCACCTCAAGGTTGTAGGCCTCAATCAGCCGTGCATCTGCGGGCACCTTACTGCCCTCGCTCAGCAAGATGATGTCACCCGGTACGAGGGATGCGGTTGGCAGGCGCATTTCGATGAAATCCTGCTTCCCCTCTGGCCGGCGGATCACTTCTGCCTCCGGGGCTGCCTGGGACATTAAAGCCTCCAGAGCGGCTTCGGCGCGGTATTCCTGGAAGAAACCGATTAATGAATTGATGATGATGATGATTCCGATTACGATGGCGTCAAAGTAGTGCGCTGAGATCAGTGAGATGCCTGCGGCGATCAGCAGGATATACACCAATGGGTTTTTGACCTGCGCAAGGAAGATTTCGAACCTGCTGACCCGTTTGCCCTTATCAATTTCATTAGGCCCAAACTCAGCCAGTCGTTTTTCCGCTTCTGGGACGGAGAGCCCCTCGTAGGAGGCATCCAGGGCAGCATAAGTTTCTTCGATCGACAAATTATGCCAGATGTGGTTGTTGTGCATTTTTCCTCTCTGATAATTAATATAAATTAGATAAAATTACCCTTATAAGTGTACCGGATGATGAATTTCGTCGAGCGCCCAGATGTTAACGAATTGGTAAAATTATTAACAACACACTTGTCAGGATGCTGGCTTTTGACCCTGGCTTGCGGTTTTGGTTTTTAGAATCTAAGGGTGTTTGGTGAGGATTAATCCTGGTGTGCTGTTCCCCAACGTAAATTGCTCACATCCAGGAGGGGGAGGGGCAGCGCAGGCTGATCATGAGTGCCCAGCCACAGTACTGACCCGGCCGGGTCGTCGCCCGCAGCCTGCGCCAGGGAGATGATCACGCCGCTCCCGTCCGGCGCCCACAGGGCGGCATCCAACAAGTAGCTGTCGCTGCGCAGGGTGCTTCGATTGTAGCCATCCAGCCCCAGGCTGATGAGGTTGAAGGCTTCAGGCGGCTGGGAGAGGTCATCTGATGCGCCCATGAACACCAGCAGGCGGTCATCGGCGGTTACGAAGGGGTGCGCGTAGAAATAGTACCAGCGGGCGGGTTCATATTCGGCGATCAGCGTGCATTGCGCCGTCTCAGGATTGCAGCGCATCAGTGAGTCGTCAGATCCATTTTTAGCATTGGCCAGAAACAGGTAGGCCATATCCGGGCTCCAGGTGTGGGTCAGCCCGGTGATTTCCGTGATGTCCCTATACAGCGGGCCACCCAGTTTAAGCAGGCTCAGCGAGCGCTGAGCTAAGGCTTCGATTGGGTAAGCGTACTGGCTGACGAGGAGAAACTGCCCGTCCGGTGACCACGAGTGCACTTGCTCGAACAGGTTCGGCTCGCTGGAGGCAGCGGATTGTGACCAGACCTGCTCGATCTGCATGGTTTCCAAATTGTAGAGTTGCACGCCATTTTCAATGAAGGCAATCTGACGCCCGTCTGGCGACCAGACAGGTGACCTGAGGGAAGCGGTGATGTGCTCTATGTCGTTCAGGTGCGCCAGCTCATCGTTGATGGGCGTCAACGCCGGCCCAGCCCGCAGGACGCGGCGGTCCCCGCCGTTGGCATTGCTGAGGATGAGGCTGTTGTTACTGATGTAGGCCAGGCTTCCATCTATCGGCGATATGTCATATGCGTCGATTGGCGCGCTTTCCTGGGTGACCTGCTGAAGGGTTTGGGCATCGCTGTCCAGCCGCCAGATTTGTCCGGCTTGCAGATAGTAAAGGGGTGTGGGCAGCAAAAAGTCTTCCTGTCGTGAGGGTGGGGATGCCATTTCGGGTGCGGGTTCACTTTCTTGGGGGGGAATCCCTGAGGTGATGATGCATGCTGCCAGTAAGCCAGACAGCAGGATCAGTAGGATCAGATTGTGTTTTGATGGGGGTGATTGCGCCATGGTCGCCTGGATGAGTGTTTTATGTGCTGGGGTTTAAGTTGCTATTGATTATAACAAGGTTATTGAAAATGCGAACGAATAAGATGATTTACGGGAAGTTTGCCAACAAATGGGCAAGTTGACCAACCCTTCTGTTAATTGTGAAGGATGGCTGTTTCGTTCAAAAACGGCGGATCCTATTGTGTGAGGGCTGATGGTGGAAGATTGAGGGAAATTCAACCAGACCAATGGGTTGGTGGGTTAAGATCCGATAAAGGTAGTTTTCTATTTAATCTGGTTGTGATATAGTTGAATTTGTGTTCGAGTTTATGGCACCCCGGGCAGAATTAGAAGATTCAGGGGCCTAAAGGTGGATTGAAATGCAGATTATAGAACAGTATTTACCAGTCATCATTTATGCGCTCTTTTTTGGGGGGCTAAAGTTCAGCGAGCGGCATGTGATCTCCCGGCCGGGTACGACCATCCGGCGTGAATGGGGCGATTGGACGGCCTGGCTGATCCTGATTCCCCTGTGGCTGGCTTTTATTGGGCCGGTATTGGAATTCGTGATCCTGGGCCGGCAGCCACAGCTGTGGGAGATGGTCTTGGGCGGGGTGCTATTTGCTGCCTCGGGCTTTTTCTCGATCAAAGGCTATGTTGACCTGCAACGCGGCTTTACGAAGGCGGTTGAACTGGAGGATACCAGCCTGGTGGTGACCGGGCTGTATCAAAAGCTGCGCCACCCGATCTCTTTGGGGAATATTTTGTTTTGTATCTCTTGCCCGACCTTCCTGGCGGCCGGCCCTTCGTGGATTCCGGCGCTGGTGGCGGTTTTTACGGTGATGTTCCGCATTTCGATTGAAGAAAGCTTCTTGCAGCAGCACATCCCGGATTATGCGGCGTATAAAGAGCGCACCTGGGCGTTGATCCCGTTTATTTATTGAGTTTTGAGGTATTAATTACGACCCCCGGGGTTTGGGCTGGATTAAAACCCCGGGGGTCTTGGGTTAATTTTAGTTTTGGATGCAGCTTGGCAGCCAGAAAGCATCAATTGTCTCAGACCCCCGGGGTTTGGGCTGGATTAAAACCCCGGGGGTCTTGGGTTAATTTTGGTTTTGGATGCAGCTTGGTAGCCAGAAAGCACCTATTGTTTCAGACCCCCGGGGTTTAGTGCGAGATGATTTGTAATATAAAGCCAGAAATACTGACTTGTGATTGTTCGGATCAAT
>JBLRWR010000099.1:0-7205 GCA_047921135.1 Candidatus Brevefilum sp. | reverse complement strand
CCCTGAACCGATCAAGCAGGAGTTGTTCCTGGGTGACTTCCCCGAGATGACCCCCAAGGGCACCTTCATTATTAATGGAACCGAGCGGGTGGTGGTCAACCAGCTGATCCGCTCCCCTGGCGTGTATTTTGAGAGCGAAGTTGATCGGGCAACCGGACGCTTTCTCTCAACCGCTAAGTTGATCCCGGACCGCGGCGCGTGGATGGAGCTGGAAACGCGTAAGAACGATTACATCATCATCAAGTTCAACCGCAAGCGCACCACCCCGATCACGGTGTTCCTGCGGGCGTTGGCTGCGGTTGATGACGGCATGGGTGAGGAGAACAGCCCGATTAAGACGGGATCGGATGAGGAGTTGATCGAACTTTTTAAGGCTGTCGACAACAATCCGGACCGCTTGTTCATTGCTTCTTCCATCCGCCAGGAGCCAGAATGGGATTTGTCAGATGGTAAGACCGTCGCCCAAGCTGCGCTGATTGAATTTTTCAAGCGGCTGCGCCCTGGCGATCCGCCCACGCTGGAAAATGCGAAGGAATTCTTAGAAGAACAACTCTTTGATCAGCGCCGGTATGACCTTGAGCGGGTTGGCCGCTATAAGCTGAACCAAAAACTGGACCAGGACATCCCGATTGATCACCGAACGATCACCAAGTCAGATATCATTAATATCGTTAAACGTGTGATCTTGATCAACAACGGTGTTGAACGCAGTGACGATATCGACCACCTGGGCAACCGCCGGGTGAAGACCGTGGGCGAGCTGATCCAGAACAAGCTGCGTGTTGGTCTGCGCCGGATGGAACGCGTTATCCGCGAGCGCATGTCGATTCGCGACCAGGACCAGGTCTCACCGACCAGTTTGGTGAACATCCGCCCGGTGATTGCCTCGCTGCGGGAGTTCTTCGGTTCGAGCCAGCTATCGCAATTTATGGAAGAAACCAATCCCCTGGCAGAGTTGCGCCACAAGCGCACGCTGTCGGCCCTCGGGCCGGGCGGTTTGCGGCGAGAACGGGCCGGCTTTGATGTGCGCGATGTGCATCATACCCATTACGGCCGCATCTGCCCGATTGAGACGCCAGAAGGCCCGAACATTGGGTTGATCGGCCGCATGGCCACCTACGCAACGGTCAATGAATATGGTTTTATCGAAACGCCATACCGCCGGGTGATCAGGACCATGAAACCCACGGATGAGATTATCGGCCGTGAGCTGCGGGAGGACATCAAAGACCCGAAGACGGATGAACTGGTTGCCGCCAGTGGTGAACGCATTACGAAAGAATTGGCCAAAAAGCTGGCCAAACTCAACCCGGATGCCATTTTGGTGACGCCTTTTGTCTCGGATATTTATGAATATCTCTCCGCTGATGCTGAAGACAAGTTCGTCATCGCCCAGGCTAACGCGCCGCTCAATGAGCATCGTGAGTTCACGCGCCGCGTTTCCTGCCGGCATCACTCTGGATTCCGATTTTCTTCGCCGGAGCTAATTGACTATATGGATGTGGCGCCGCAACAAATTGTGGGCGTGAGCGCTGCGTTGATCCCCTTCCTGGAGCATGATGACGCCAACCGGGCTTTGATGGGCTCTAACATGCAGGCGCAAGCCGTGCCCCTGGTGCGCCCTGAAATCCCGATTGTTTCCACCGGCATGGAAGCCTACTCAGCGATCGACTCCGGCCAGCTTGTGGTGGCCGAGGAAGATGGCGAGGTGGTCTCCGTGACAGGCCGGTCGATCCAAATTCGTGAAAATGACGGCAATATCCACACCTATGTCCTGCAAAAGTACAGACGGTCTAACCAGTCGACCTGTATTGATCAGCGTCCTGCGGTGATTAAAGGCCAGCGTGTACGCAAAGGTCAGATCATTGGCGATTCGTCATCTTCGGTCAACGGTAATTTGGCTTTAGGTCAAAATGTGCTGGTGGCCTTTGTATCTTGGGAAGGCGGCAACTTTGAGGATGCAATTTTGCTCTCAGAGCAGCTGGTGGAGGAGGACCGCTATACCTCCGTCCATATTGAAAAGCACGAGGTTGAAGCCCGTGATACCAAGCTGGGGCCGGAAGAGATCACCCGGGATATTCCCAACGTTGGCGAAGAAGCAGTCCGCAACCTGGATGAGTATGGAATCATCCGGATCGGTGCAGAAGTTGGGCCAAATGATATTTTAGTCGGTAAGATCACGCCAAAAGGTGAAAAAGAGCTGACTCCTGAAGAACGCTTGCTGCGGGCCATTTTCGGCGAGAAATCCCGCGATGTGAAGGATACATCGCTGCGGATGCCGCATGGCGAGCACGGCATTGTGGTGGACGTGAAGGTCTTCACCCGTGAGGAAAATTCAGACCTCAAGGCCGGCGTGGAAACGATGGTGCGCGTGGCTGTTGCCCAACGCCGCAAAGTGACCGAGGGTGACAAGATGGCAGGCCGCCACGGGAACAAAGGTGTGATTTCGCTGGTTGTGCCGGTTGAGGATATGCCCTTCCTTGATAATGGCCGGCCGGTGGATATCATCCTCAACCCGTTGAGTGTGCCCGGCCGGATGAACCTGGGGCAGCTGCTTGAGGTTCACCTGGGGTGGGCGGCCGAACGGCTTGGCTTCCGCGCGGTGACCCCGGTGTTTGACGGTGCCACCGAATATGAGATCGAAGCTGAGCTTGCCCGTGCCTGGATGATTGACCATGCTTGGGACGTCACCGCACTGAAAGCCTGGGATTGGTTGAATGAGCAGGGCTATGACTCGGAGATGATCCGGGATGATGATGAAGTCCGCTTGTATTACCTGGAACAGTGGCTGGGCGAGCGCGGCTATGATGTGTATGAGTTTACAGATGACCTCAATTTTGCCCGTCGGGCAACGATGCGCGAATGGCTGCGTGATGAGGGGTATGACCCCGATGGGATCACGGCTTTTGAAACAGACGAAATTTCTGAGGATGAACGCCATGACCGGGATACTCACGCTATTGAAACCTGTCTGCGATTGTGGATGGAATCACACGGAGTCAAGGTCAATAAGCAACTCACCAACGAAGAGCTGCACAGCAAGGCCCGTGAAGTAATGAAAGCGGTAGATAAACCGATACCCACCCTGGGTAAGCAAAAATTGCGCGATGGCAAAACGGGCTACTACTATGACCACCCGGTCACAGTGGGCTTGATGACCATCCTGAAATTGCATCACCTGGTGGAAGATAAGGTGCATGCTCGTTCAACCGGCCCTTACAGCCTGGTGACCCAGCAGCCTTTGGGCGGGAAAGCCCAATTTGGCGGTCAGCGCTTTGGTGAGATGGAGGTATGGGCATTGGAAGCCTATGGTGCCGCCTACACCCTGCAAGAAATGCTGACGGTTAAATCGGATGATGTGACCGGACGGGTCAGCACGTATGAAGCTATCGTCAAGGGCGAACCGATTGAAGATCCCGGTATCCCGGCGGCATTTAAGGTTTTGGTTAAGGAAATGCAAAGTTTAGGCTTAGCAATCGAGGCCGTGCTGGATAACGGTGAGGTGGTTACCTTTGGCAAGGATGAGGACAGAGCCAGAATTCCTAATACACCGACCGGTTTGATCAGCATTGGCAGGGATATTTAGCCGAAAATAATCGGCGCACACGAGAGGAAATTGGCTTGACGCACTTAACCTCACATGGTAGAATTATCCCTCGTCACCTTCAAACTGGTCCTATAATCCCGGCCAGGCTTTTGGAGGAAAAATTTGATAGCAGTGAGGCCATCTTGAAAGATGATGATGGCCTCCATTATTGGAAATTGTTATATTTTTAGATGTAGATTTGGAGGCAAATGTGCCAACGATCAATCAGTTGATACGCAAAGGCCGAAAGACAAAAGCGAAAAAGAGCAAATCGCCAGCGCTGCAATATACGTATAACTCGCAAAAGCAGAAACGTATCCGCCAGCCGAAGGGCGCGCCGCAGAAACGCGGTGTCTGCACGGTCGTGCGTACGATGACCCCTAAGAAACCGAACTCCGCCCTGCGGAAAATCGCCCGTGTACGCCTGACGAACCACATGGAAGTCACCGCATACATCCCTGGTGAAGGTCACCAATTGCAGGAGCACTCTGTGGTGCTGGTGCGTGGTGGTCGTGTTAAGGATTTACCAGGTGTGCGTTATCACGTCGTCCGAGGTACATTGGATTCGACTGGTGTTGAGGACCGCTCACGCGGCCGCTCAAAATACGGCGCTAAAAAGCCTAAATAACCAGAGCGAATACGATTTAAGTTAGGGCGAAGCATTTTATTCGGTCTCTTTAGGGATTGCTAAGTTGCTTTGCCCTATTTTAATTTTTTTATGTAAGGAGTAAGTATGGCGCGAAGATATAAACCAGAAAAACGAGAGGTCTCCCCGGATATTCGCTATGGCAATGTCGATATTCAGGAGATGATCAACCGGATCATGATCAAAGGAAAAAAGAGCACAGCCACCAGTCTGATGTATGATGCTCTGGCGATCATTGAAGATCGCACCGGCAAGGATCCTGTTGAGACGTTTGATGCTGCACTGAAGAATGTTTCCCCGCTGATGGAAGTGCGTCCACGCCGTGTGGGTGGCGCCACTTACCAGGTGCCGATGGAAGTTGACCCCAGCCGCCGGAAGAATCTGGCCATGCGCTGGATCATCGCCGCGGCCCGGCAGCGCCCTGGGAAATCCTTTGGCGAAAAGCTGGCCAACGAACTGATGGACGCGTCCACCAATTCAGGGGCCGCATACCGACGGCGTGAAGAGGCGCATCGTATGGCTGAAGCCAACCGCGCATTCTCTCACTTCCGCTTATAGACGCTGTCTTTTGTTAATTGACCGGATTGGATGATTGGTGATGGCCTCGCAAGAAATTCCCCTTGAACGTTACCGCAATATTGGGATCATTGCGCATATCGACGCGGGTAAAACCACGACGACTGAGCGGATCCTGTATTATACGGGGCGTACCTATCGCCTGGGTAATGTTGATGATGGGACGACCGTCACCGACTGGATGGAGCAGGAGCGCGAGCGTGGCATCACGATCATGTCTGCTGCGGTGACGACCTTCTGGAAAGATCATAAGATCAATATCATCGACACACCAGGTCATATTGACTTTACAGCTGAGGTACAGCGCTCGCTGCGCGTCTTAGACGGCGGGATTGTCGTTTTTGATGCTGTTCAGGGTGTTGAACCGCAAAGCGAGACCGTCTGGCGCCAGGCGAACCGCTATAATGTGCCGCGCATCTGTTTTGCGAACAAAATGGATCGGGTTGGTGCTTCTTACAAGTTCACCCTGAAATCCATCAAAGAGCGTCTGGGTGCGCAACCCCTGGGGATGCAGATCCCTATCGGGTTTGAAGATACCTTTTCAGGCGTGGTCGACTTGCTGACCGAGCGAGCCATCTATTTTGAGGGTGAACTGGGCAGCAAACCGCGTGAGGGCGAAATCCCACCAGAACTGCTGGATAAGGTAAAAGAAAAGCGTTTAGAGCTGGTGGAGCGGATTGCCGAGCTGGATGACGAAGCCATGATGAAGTACCTGGAGGGAGAGACCCTCAGCGTGGCAGAGTTGAAGAAAGCATTGCGCAAGGGTGTACTTGAAAACAAGGTCACCCCGGTGTTTTGCGGCTCGTCATTGCGCAATAAAGGCGTCCAAACCCTGTTGGATGCTGTGGTGGATTACCTGCCTTCACCCCTGGATGTACCTGATATTACTGGTCTTCATCCGAAAACCGAGGATGAGATCTCGCGTCCGCCGGAGGATGATGCCCCCATGTCTGCCATGGTGTTCAAAATCGTCACAGACAATTATGTTGGACGATTGGCCTATATCCGGGTGTATTCGGGCAAGGTCAAAAAGGGCAGCACTTATCTTAACGCTACCCAGGAAAAGAAGGAACGTGTGGGCCGCTTGCTGCGTATGTATGCCGACCACCGCGAAGATGTAGACGAAATCGGTCCGGGTGATATCGGTGCGATTTTGGGATTAAAACAAAGCTTCACGGGCGATACGCTGAGCGATCCATCGAAGCCTATTGTGCTTGAATCGATCTCCTTCCCGCATCCCGTTATTTCGGTGGCGATTGAGCCAAAAACCACGGCTGACCAAGACAAAATGGGCATTGCCATGCAAAAGTTGGCTGAAGAAGACCCAACTTTCAAGATCCGACAGGATGAGGATACAGGCCAGACGATCATCTCAGGGATGGGAGAGCTGCATCTTGAAATCCTGGTAGACCGCATGATGCGTGAGTTTAACGTTCAGGCCAATGTGGGTAATCCCAGGGTGGCCTATAACGAGACCATCACCAGAGTTGTGCCTGAGATCTCATATCGATTTGTCAAGCAAACCGGCGGACATGGCCAGTTTGCCCATGTTGTGCTGCGAATTGAACCGCTGGAAAGCGGATCGGGTTTTGTTTTTGACGACGAGATTCGCGGCGGTGCAATTCCCAAAGAGTTCATCCCGGCGGTTGAAAAGGGTGTTCGTGAAGCGGTAGAAAGCGGCGTAATTTCTGGTTACCCGATGACCGACTTAAAGGTGACCCTGACCGACGGTTCATCTCATGAGGTCGATTCCAGCGACCTGGCTTTTCGTATGGCGGCCATCTTTGCATTTCGCGAAGGCGTGGCCAAAGGCAGACCTATCTTGCTGGAACCGATTATGAAAGTTGAAGTTGTTGTGCCTGAAGACCATACTGGCGAGGTTCTGGGCCATATCAACTCGCGGCATGGCAGTATCCTGGGCATGGATTTGCGCCCAGGCAACGCCCAGGCAATTCACGCAGAAGTACCATTGGCAGAAATGTTTGGTTATGCCACTGAGTTACGCTCCGCGACCAAGGGACGAGGTGTGTTCACGATGGAATTTGAACGGTATGCCCCGGTTTCTGACGCGGTTATGAAAAAGATTTCTGGGTTATAGGAATACGTTTTTAATCTGATTGAGGAGTAACAAATAAACATGGCTAAGCAAAAATTTGATCGCTCAAAACCGCACCTCAACGTAGGGACCATGGGACATATTGACCATGGGAAGACGACGTTGACTGCGGCGATCACAAAGGTACAGGGGCTGAAGGGATTTTCGGATTTCCGAGCGTTTGATTCGATCGACAATGCGCCGGAAGAGAAAGAGCGCGGCATCACGATCAACATTTCGCATGTGGAGTACCAGACGGAAAACCGGCACTATGCGCATGTGGACATGCCTGGACACCGAGA
>JBLRWR010000098.1:0-7218 GCA_047921135.1 Candidatus Brevefilum sp. | reverse complement strand
CCATAATTAATTCTATTAACTACTATTATTATCTACTTTATATTAATGCGTAGGGGCAACCCTTCGCGAAGCACTCTTTGAGCCGTGGTTGCCCTGGGCGGATCTGGAGGTCCGCCCCCACGATCAAATTTGTTTAGAGGAAATTCTCATTTTCAACACCCTCAAACGCGCATTTTGGATAATTGTACGCATTCGCTCTCGTCAACACAGGGCATGTCACATTTTTGGAGGTGTGAGATGACCTGCGTTTGCCTCAGGAGGCGTTATGGCATATTGGCGGGTTAGACCTGGATTATTTTTGGAATGGATTGTAAGATGATTGTGAATTAACCCCTCTGATTTATTCCATTTGCAGCGCTTCGATCATCAATTCCTGAATCAGGGCTTTATCAGGCACCAATACATTGGACCCACTCGTTGTGATCCAGCTATAGGCATAGTCAAAGCCAATGACGTAATTACGGATATCTCCATCCTCATAAATGGTTTTTGCCAACGGCAGCATGGCGATCACTTTGCCCAGCTCAACATCAGTTTGGACGAAGGCGGTATAGGCATCATAAAGCTCTGGCACCTTGACGAGCACATCCAGCCTCATCAAGCGTTTGAAGATGGCGACGACCACTTCCTGGGCGCGGCGGGCACGGTCGACGTCATTGGTTGAGTAGCGTGAGCGCACATACCAGAGGGCGACATCCCCGGTCATGTAAACTGTCCCCGGGCCTACACTGCACCAGCCGCTTTGATTGATCCACCGGGCACAGGTGTCGGTGAGGTTCTTTTCAGCCTCGACATTGATCCCGCCCAGGCTGTTGATCAGGCGAGTGAATCCGTCCATGTGGATCAGAACGTAATTGTCAGGGCGCACCCCGAAATTGATTTCCATGGTATCTGCCAGCAAGTCAAAACCGCCCCGACCGTAAGCAGTGTTGATCCGGTTTTCGCCATACCCCGGTATTTGTACGAACAAATCCCTGGGGAAAGAGACCGCGCTGACAAACCCATCTTTGGGATTCAACGATACCCACACGATTGTATCGGTGCGGAATCCGCCGTCGTTAGGGCGCAAGTCGGTACCCAGCAGGAGGATGTTCAATTGACCTTCCGGTTTTTGCAGTATTTTTTGGGTCGGGCTTGGCTCAACTTCAGGTTCGCTGGCGAAAACCGGTTCGGGGGTTGTTTGTGCAACATAGCCGATGCTTTCGGGTTGGAAAGGTGTCGGTGTTGGGTCGGTGTTGAGCGCCATGCGGGTTTGCATCGCGTAGGTATAGGCGGGGCGGACCCGATTATTTGTTCTTAATCCGACAGAGAGAATAAAGCCCAGGAAAAACACCAGGAAAAGAAACACCATGACGGTGAGGGCTTGAAAACCTTTTGTGAAGGTTTTCTGTGGATTGGGATGTGATGTCAATTGTCTGGATGCCATGTTTTTTGTCCATTCACTCGCTTTTTTGGGCGGGTGATTAATTTATTATTATAGCTTGTTTTATATATTTATCAATCAATGATCCGTACCGGGATCTGGAAGCGGAATGTTGTGAAAGACACCTTCTTGCTCTTTAGCCAAACTTTCCCATTTAGAACCCGTATGGCCCGGATCGCATTGCGGATGGCTGGTACGCTGCCGATGCCTGAGATGGTGTTGTACTGGCCGCTGAACAGGGCGGTTTGTTCTGCCTGGGTCAGGCCATCGCCAAAATCCGTCACCTGGATGGTTAACATGCCCATCTCGGGAGATAGCTTTTGCTCAAGCCGGATCGTTCCGCCAACTTCAGATGCCAGGATGGCATTGGTGAGCAACTCAAACAATGCTCTTTGCAGCAAATCAGGATCTGTTTTGATCATCAGGCGGCCGTCCGGGTTATGAATTTCAAGGTCGATGTTATTTTTCTGCAGTTGGGCCGCGACCTGCAAGCGTGCATTGGCTGCAATAGAATCCAGGCTGATGACCTGGTTTTCTAGCGATAAACGGATTGGCCCGGTCTGGCCGGTTTCGGTCTGGCGATCTTGCAGGACGCTTTTTGCCCGGTTCAATTCCAATCGGAGCTGTTCTTGCTCACTCTTTAATAGACGGTTTTGGTTTTGAAGTTGTTCCAATTGCGCAGCCAAATCTTGCTGGGAGGTTAGCCGGGTGTTGAGATCCGCAATGGTGTGTTGCATGTGTTCTATCCGGGTCACACTTTCCATTTTATCGATCTGATATTTTGCTTTTAACCCTTTGATCGTGGTTTCATTTTCCCTGATTTGGATTTCTTTTTCAGATAAGGCTTTGCGCAATTTTTCTGATGCTTCGACCAGGGCGTTGATTTTTCTTTGCGCCTGTGTAAAGGCTTGGCCGTCTTGCTTTGGTGTATCCTGGGTAAAAAGGATTGCCGCGAGGGTGTCTTTGATGTGGTCCATCAACGCTATGGCATGCTCATCCCAGCGCTTACCGGTATAGGGTGAAAGGAAAATCACGCCGCCGGCCAGAGGGTTACCCGGCAGGTCCAGCGGGTAAGCCAGCAGGTTGCCGATGGTGTGATGGTTGATGAGTAAGGAAAGGGTTTGCGCATCTCGAACCTGTGGATCACCTTGCGATAGGGTCAGGGTTTGCTGAAGATGCCAGGCGGCCATCATGCGAGGCAGGTCCTCCCTGGCCAGGGTGTCCGGTTTTAGGGTCGTCTCGCGGATCAGGTCATAGCCGCTGACGATGTGCAGCCTGTCCATTTCTTCTGGCATGCTGACCAACAAACAGATATCCGCCACCACACTGAAACTGAGGGCCTGAGCAACAGATTGGAATTTTTGGTCACGATTTTGGGCTAAGTTGATCTTCAAGAGAAGATCCACCAGGGTGGGTTTTGTGTTGTTTGTCATCTCAGCAGGCCCCTTTATGATCTCACTCTCGGGCGCGGTCTCTGGTTGTCTCGATTTAGAAAACCGGCTCACCAGGGACTTCACCCATGAACTCAGGCTACTTTTGACCTGAGCCCACTTAGAAGAAAGATTGCGCCATTGGATTTGGGATTTATCTTCCTTCTGGTACCCGAAGTTTTCAGCACGTATTTGAAGATATGAAATTGCTTCTCTAACGGTGAGAAATTCTTTGAAAAACCTCAAAAGCCAGAGGAAACTAAAGGTTTGGGTCAAGCGAACAGCGCCCATATACCAGCGCATTTCATCCATCAACAGGATTTGTAAAAGGTGCCCCAACGCCAAGGTGCCCAGGATGATCACTAAGTTCTTAACCAAGGGTGGACGGTAATAAACGGCCAGCATGATGCCAATGGCAATCATTGCTAAGGTGACCAGCTGCCAGATCAGATCGATTGTAAGGGGGTTGATGAGCGCTACCAGCGAGAGACGCGGCCTGACGACGGTGGATGTGAGGGCAAGCACGAGCAGCGCGCCTGAGAGGATAATGTGGTAAATGGTTGGAACTTCGCGATCGTCCTTGTCAAAGAACATCCATACCAGCCACATGATCGTTAATGTAGATGCCAGCCGTTCAAACATGTGAAAGAAATAGGCACTTTGAAAGGGTGTTCCGGTGTAATAGAGGCGTAAACCGAATAAACACAATTGAAGAAACAGGAGTATGCCAGAACCGACTAAAAAGGTCAGCACCTGGCTGTGTTTGCGGGCCTGCCAATAGTTTTTAAGTACAAATCCCACCATATAGCTGAGTGCAAGGCTGACTAATAGGTGAAAAGCCAGATCGCCCGGTGGTGTTGCAAGGATATTGAGGATTGTTGCAAGGGTTGCTGTCATGATGTTTGCTTCTTACGCTAATTCAGGTTTGCCAGTCGGTTTAGAGTGTGCAAGTATCATTCCAATTGCGTTTTGATAGTTATAATGAATGTTTGTTTGATGCCCAACAACAGGAAAAACCATCACTGGGGCATGAATCCGGTCGGTTTTTGATTAATTTGGATGCACTTTGGGCTTATCTTGGGTGAATTTTCGTCATTTCAGTTCCTAATCTCGACCACCACACCAGGATCGGCCCAATAATAAAGGTCTTCTGCAGCCGCAAGGTTAAGAATGATGCAGCCATAGGAAGCGGGTGAGCCGAGATTACTGGCCCACAAGCGGCCCCCACCAGAGAGCAGCGGCAGGCCGTGAATACCGTTCATGAAACCAGGCCAGGCTTCGTAAATGCCCATAAAATGGGGCATGTACAGGTCCCAATTGGAGGCATAGGCGTTCAGCACATGGGTTTGGATCTGGAAAACCCCGGCCATGGTGGGGGAATCGACCATGCCGGTGCTGATGATGTGGGTGTTCCGGATGATTCCGTCCTCGATGACGGTCATGCGTTGCTGGCTGATGTCGATGATGATGCGTTTACCTGGCACAGGAGGCAGCGGCAGGAGGATATTCTTGGAGGGGATGGTTAATGACATCCCCGGAGACAGGTTGTCCATGGTGAGGCCTGGGTTGGCCTCGACGATGTGCCACAAGGGTATGCCAACTTTGAGCGAGATGGACCAGAGGCTTTCGCCCTGGCCTACCAGGTAGGTGGTGGGGTGATGGTAAATAAGTATTGAGGGGGTCTGATCTGCCTGCCAGCTATTGAGCAGGTGTGGAATTTCCAGGGCTGGGTCAAAGCCGCGGCCTTCGCCAAGGTCTTCCGTCCACAGATCAAGCAGCGCGGAGACTTCATCTGGGCTGATGGACAGGTTGGCTTGATTGCCGGCTGGATCTACAGTCACCCAGGCCAATTTGCTTTCCTGAGGAATTGACCAGGTGAAGGTTTGGTCAGTGATCGGATCATAGGCGGTGAGCTGATAATCCCTTGCAACCAGGGCATCGATTTGGGCCAATAGGGGAGAGAGATCTGTCACCTCGGGCTGGAGGGTTTGCATGTGTAAATTTGCCTTGCCCGTGATGAGAATGGGAAATGCGTTTTCAAGCAGGTCGTCTAAAGTTTGTTCGATATCCACAGCCCGGCCTTCCTCGGCAGGAAGCGATACCCAGGCGCCGTCCTGGAAGGCAATCGATGCATCAATGGGCGTGATTTCCAGCTCACCTGCGATGGATTCGAGCGTCTTGCGGGCCTGGTTTTGATCGTAGTAGAGCACGGGCATGACCACGCGGTCCTCGCCGCTGAAGGCAAAACGAAGGTCTGTGAGCGGGCCGGACGCCCTGCCTACTGCAAAGGCAGCCCGAGCAGTGGCTTGCGGGTCTACCCAAAAACCAAGCGCGTGTGGGGATAGTGTGTATGTGATGTCTGAATCCCCCGGCGTGGTCAGCACAATGTGCCGGTTTTGATTGTAGATCTCATTGACCAGGCTGTCGGTTGCATCTCGGCTGATCAGGCCGACGTTTTGATCGTAAACAAACACCGTGGGCAAATTGAGCTGGCGCACCTGGAAAAAGATCAGTGTTCCGCTGAATAAAACCAGGGGCAAAAGGACCACCAGCGATGCCAAAGCAGCCCATAACGCGTTTCTCTGTGAGTGACGATTGCGGTCCCGGTTGCTGCGTTGAGAAGAACTTTCCTGCTTTTCACTGTTTTCAGACATTTTAACCTTCGTATAGGATTATAACGTATAGATTCAGACGTTTAACCAAATAAAGAGGTTCCAAAAATGTTTCTAGTTTCTCATCGTACCAGGCAGATTTTACGGCAGCTGATCTTTTGAAGTTGTTCTTGTTATAATTATGCCATCCCGGGGTGTTCCCGGTGAATTTTGAGGATGACCTGATGATAGTTAGCTTACTCTCCTGGTACATTGTGATCCTGATCCTGGGCTGGATAACCTTTCCGCTGGCTTATCGGCTTCTGGCAAAACTGCCTGACCGCGGCTATACCCTCAGTAAGGTTTTGGGGCTGTTGTTGTGGGGCTTTATTTTTTGGCTGCTGGGCAATTTAAACCTGTTACAGAACAACCCTGGCGGGATCCTGTTTGGTTTGAGCGGTGTATTGGTGCTGAGCGTATGGGCAGGGTGGGGGAAGTGGGCCGAGATGTGGGCGTGGATAAAGGACAATCATCGCCTGGTTATTATGTCTGAGGTGGTCTTCCTGGCTGGATTTGCGTTTATGGCTCTGGTGCGCTCGGCGGACCCCGATGCGACAGGTACTGAAAAGCCAATGGAACTGGCTTTCATCAATGCGATCATCAATTCGCCGGGCATCCCGCCGCATGATCCCTGGCTTTCAGGCTATGCCATCTCATATTATCATTTTGGGTACATCCTGGCGGCTATGCTGGCCAAGTTTACCCTTGTTAGTGGTGGTGTGGCCTTCAATCTGATGCTAGCGGCGGTTTTTGGACTGAGCGCAGTTGGTGCGTATGGCGTGCTGTATAACCTGCTGGCTGAGTATGGGCGCACGATGCGGGAACGGATCAACCACCTGTCCTGGGCGTTGCTTGGGCCGGTGTTTTTACTGTTCGTCAGTAACCTGGAAGCAGTGCTCGAATTACTCCATCAGGCCGGCGTTGGCTGGGACGTGGAAAGCGGCATTTCACGGTGGTGGGCATGGGTCAACATTGACAGCTTGCGCACGCCGCCCTCATTTCCGCTTTCGTTGATGCCCCAGCGCTTTTGGTGGTGGTGGCAGGCCTCACGGGTGATCCATGATATTGACTTGCAGGGCAATGTGAGCAGCCTTTCACCGATTGATGAGTTCCCGGCTTTCTCGTTTGTGCTGGGAGACCTGCATCCCCATGTGCTGGTGATCCCCTTTGTGATGCTGCTGATAGGTTTGGCTTTAAATAGTTACCTGGGCGGGATGGCGAGCGAGAAGAAGCTGTTCGGCAGGGTGGTACCGTACCGCCTGGATGGGTTGCTCCTCAGTGGTGTGGTTTTAGGCGGGATAGCCTTTCTGAACACCTGGGACCTGCCCGTGTATTTTGTGTTATTGGTGGGTGCTTTTTTGTTATATCAGGTGCGTTCAAAAGGTTGGGATTGGGCGCGGCTGAATGAGGTGTTGGTCCTGGCGATCCCCCTGGGCATCCTCAGCCTGGTGTTATATGCCCCGTTTTACATTAGTTTTCAATCCCAGGCGGGGGGAATTTTGCCTAATTTGATCTATCCCACGCGGGGGTTTTACCTGTGGCTGATGTTTGGAGCGCTGTTTGTGCCTCTGTTTCTTTTTTTGGGACGCCTATGGCGCGGGGGCGCACCTGGCGAGTGGAAATGGGCTGCGATCCTGGTGTTGGCGCTGATCGGTTTGCTGTATGTGGTATCGATTGGGCTTGGGTTGGGTTTGGCTCGCACTGAACATGGTCA
>JBLRWR010000097.1:0-7303 GCA_047921135.1 Candidatus Brevefilum sp. | reverse complement strand
GGTGGTGTCTCTGTTGGGCTGCAGGCTGCCAGCACCAAAGAGAACAACATAATAATGGTCAGCAAAATACTTATCTTTTTCATGAAATTTTCGTCTCCTCAAATTTATACTTAGGTTTCTAGTCGCATTTTTCGTCAATATTTGATTTTCTCTGCTTACCTCCTTTCCCAATTCATTTGCCATCAACCTTTCAATCCTGATCGGGCAATGCTATCGGTGAATTGCCTTTGTGTAAAGAAATAAATGATCAGGATCGGGATAATGGTAATAAAAGCGCCGGCCATGGTCAAATTAATCAGCTGACCAGCCTCGTCCACAAAGTTCATCAAGCCCACAGAGATCGGGCGCCAGTCTGGCGTGTTTGTCACCAGCATCGGCCAGGCCAGTGAATTCCAGGTGCCAATAAAGGATAACACCAAAATCACCATCAGTGGCGCCTTTGACAGGGGAAGCACCACCTGGAACAGGAAGCGTAAATGTCCTGCGCCATCGATTTGGGCCGCGTCAAACAACTCGTCAGGCACCTGGGCAAAGAATTGCTTGAGTAAAAAGATCGAGAATATGCTGCCCATATAGGGAATCGTCAAAGCAGGCCAGTTATTGATCCAGGGGATAGGGCCGATGCGCCCCAGCCAGGTCACCATGAGGAAATTGGGGATGATCAAAACCATCGCCGGGATCATGATCGTGCTCAACATGATGCTGAAGATCAAATCCCGCCCAGGGAACGCCATGCGGGCAAAAGCATAGGCCGCAAAGATACTGAAGGTCAGTTCGCCTGAAAGCGTGATCAGGGTGATTAAAATACTGTTGATAAAGTATTCCGAAAACTGAGCCCGCCGCCAGGCTTCAGCATAGTTCCCAAAATTAAGCTGTGAGGGGAAGAAGGCTGTGCCCAGGGCTTCTCCCAGGCTCATCAAGGATGTCGAGATCATCCAAATAAACGGAATCAGCGAGACAAACGCACCTGCAAACAAAATCAGGTAGGTGAATAATTTTTTGCGTGACATAAAAGACATTGAATGCTTATTTTTATGTTTCTTAACCATAAAACACCCGTGAGCCCTGAACTCGGTTATTGATGAGGGTTAACGTCAGAATGATCCCAAACAACACAAATGCCATGGCCGAGGCGTAACCATACCTGAGCTTTTCAAAGAATTCGAGAAAAATTACCAGGCTAAAGGTATCCGTTGTGCCCAAAGCCAAATTGCTTCTGAATATCCAGATGGTGTTGAAGGCTTTAAACGTACCGATAATGCCAATCAGCGAAAGGAAATACGTCGTCGGGGAGAGCAACGGAAAAGTGACATGCCTGAAAACCTGCCAGCCGCTGGCCCCATCCACTTCGGCTGCGTCGTTCAGCTCTTTGGGGATATTGCCCAACCCCGCCAGGTAGATCACCGTGTTATAGCCCACAAAGGTCCAGATCGAATGCAAAATGATCACCACCAACGCCAGGCTGGGGCCGGCTGCCCACTGGGGAACACTGAAACCCAACATATCACCCATGATCCTGATGATGCCGCGCGGTTCGAACAGCCACTGCTGGGGCGGCAAACCCAGGCTCCGCAAAAACATATTGACGGGCGCTGTTTGGCGGTTTGAAAACATCTGCTGGAACACAGCCGCACTGGCGATCGACGGTGTCACATAAGGAATGAAAAAGATGATGCGAAAAACATTCGAGCCGATCAGTTTTTGAAACAGGAGAATAGATAAGAACAAAGAGATGACCAATTGAAACGGAACTGTACCCAGCGAAAAGAAGACGGTAACCTTCAAACCATCCCAAATTTTATTGTCGCCAGCTGCAATGATCGCCGGAATTTCACCGATGAGCAACCACCCGCCCACCAGCAGCACCAATGCCCCCAGTAAATGCAGCCAAAACAAGCCGTTGCTGTGTTGCTTTTCAGCCCGCTTCCAGATCACCCATCCACCGGCCAAAAGGATCACGCCGCTGCTGATGGAAATCACTTGCGGCCAGATGCCGGGGTCGGTACCCTCCGCCAGCGCCGCAGAATAGGCTGAGCTGACCTCACCCAAAGTGAAGACCAGCAAACCGATACCCGCACCAAGAGCAATGAATCCCAGGGAAAAGTAAGCCTGGTAATTAAAATTGTTCCGATTGCGCCATATCCGATACACCAGCGCGCTGACCGCCACACTTGCCAGCAACGCCAATAAAAATATCCGCCAGGCAGGCAGGACCGTATCTGCCCGCAAGGCATCACGCAAGAAATCAATAAAAACAATTTCGTCTCGTTCTAAACCCCGCAGTTTAAAGGCGATATCCAACACCTCCGGGAGGGCCCGGTAAAACCAATTCAATAAGGCAAAAACCATGCCCGCGTTGATCATCCCGGGCAAAATCGCCAGCCAGGGCTGGTCGCCATGCTCCTGTTTCATTTTGACAATGCGTTTCACGATGAAGTAAATTGCAACCAGCGCACCGATGCCCATGAAAAAGGCAATTACATAAGCCAGGTTGCTAATGGCATTGACGTAGTTGGTCAGGCCGATCATGTCTCCCCGCACGATCCGCCAGCGATGTAAGCTGACATAAAGGGCAAAAAACACCGGGAAGATGCCAAACAAAAATATTAAGATGGTAGCGGGTGCGATAAAGATATAAGCGGTCAGGTATTCTTTTAAACGTCGCCCCCGTCTTCCAGTAAATGCCCTTTGTAAAAAGTTTTTCTTTTCCATAGACTCTCGATGAATCAATATGATTGAAAAGTTACCCTTAAACCGATAGGCCCAGAACAAAGAATCGTGGCAGAAACACGTGCACTCATGAACTAACCAGGCTCAGGTCATTGCCATTGGTTGATACTCCATCGATTTCTTCTGGTCTGATTATACCGGAAAATCAAATTTCCCTTGGAGAGCTTGTCAAATTTTAAGGCACAATCCTGCTTATCCAACGAATCAAATGATGAAGAATATCTCATACCAAAACATAACCCGGATTGCATCCCCTATGAAATTTTCGTTCAACGGGTGCGATCCGGGTTTCATTTCCAATTCAATGGCAGGCGTGCGCCTAACGGCTCATCTGCAAAATTTCCATCACCGCATCGGGGGTGATATCCTCATGCTCTCCCAATAAAGTTCCTCGCGCTTCAAAGCGTTCACGCACCTTTTCGGCAGCTTCATCCGGATCGATTTCATAATCGGTGAGTTTGGTGGGCATCCCAAGCTGATTGAAAAATGCGATCAAGCGGTCCAGCGCCTCCCGAATGACTGGCTCGCCATCCCCGCTGAGGCCCCACGCCCGCTGGGCATATTGGACCAATTTTTCTGCCTTCTTGTCACGCTGATGCCAAAGCAGGTGGGGCATCACCACGGCCAGGGTTTCTGCATGGTCAAGCCCATAGAAGGCAGTGATTTCATGCCCGATGGAATGGGTGGCCCAGTCCTCCGGAACACCCTGGCAGATCAGCTTATTGAGGGCGTTGGTGGCCGCCCACATAAAATTGCCCCGGGTATCATAATCGGTCGGGTTTTCAAGCGCTGTTTCACCAATTTCCTGGAGGGTCAGCAGAATGCCCTCAGCCTGCCGATCCTGAATTTTTGCATCCACAGGATAAGTTACATATTGTTCCATCACATGCACGTACGCGTCCACAATGCCATTGCGGACCTGTTTGGCAGGTAAGGTGTAGGTGATGGTCGGGTCCAGAATTGAGAAAACCGGGAAAGCCGCTTCACTGGCCCAGGCCAATTTCTCCTCGGTAGCCCGCCTCGAAATGACCGAATTCCCGTTCATCTCGGTCCCTGTGGCAGGTAAGGTGAGAACTGTGCCCAACGGCAGCGCTTCTCCCAACTTGACCTTTTTGTCCATGGTCACAATATCCCACACATCTCCATCCCGGTAAGGGATGCCTGCAGCAATCAATTTTGCCCCGTCAATAACTGAACCCCCACCCACAGCCAGGATAAAATCAACCGCATGTTCACGGCCCAGTAAGATCGCCTGCATCAAAGTATCATAATCCGGATTGGGTTCAATGCCGCCAAACTCGATCAGCTCCCATCCATCCAGCGCTGCGATCACCTGCTGATAGACGCCATTGCGTTTGATCGATCCGCCGCCATAACATAGCAAAACCATGGCGTCCTGCGGAATCAGGTCTTTAATTTTCGCGATTTTGCCCTCTCCAAAAACAATCCGGGTGGGGTTAAAGAATTCAAAGTCATTCATGCTACGATGTTGCTCCTTTAGATTAAAATATTGATAAACCAGCTAAAATTTAGCTTATTTATATTACCGCTGAAGTTGATTTTTTCAAAATTATCCCCGCAATATTTCTGCGAGTGGTTGAATATCAATGCCAACCGCCTCTAATGCCTTCCGCACCTGGCGGGCATTTTCAACTGCGTCCGGGTTGTCGCCATGCAGGCACAGCGTGTCGATATGGGCACCGGCGATCCCCTCCCGCGCCAGGCGGACAGCGTTCTGAGCGACCTGCTGCGGATCGCTGATCAGCGCGCCGGCCTGCCCGCGGGGCATCAACTGACCGTCCGGCAGGTAACCCCGGTCCGGGAAGCCTTCTCTTGCCACACGCAACCCCACATCCACCCCCGCACGGCACAGTTCAGAGCTGCCAGGGCCAACCAAAATCAGGTTAGGGTCATAAGCGGCCACAGCTTCGGCAACGGTCAATGCGGTTTGGTAATCCCGCGCGGCCAGGTTATTCAACGCTCCATGAGGCTTGACATGCACCATATCCACCCCCTGCACCCGGGCAAAGGCCCCCAGCGCCCCCAGCTGATAGTGGAGCGCGCTGGTGAGCGCCTGGGGCGAGAGCGTCATGGCGCGGCGGCCAAACCCTTGTAAATCCGGGTATCCGGGATGGGCTCCCACGGCCACGCCATGCGCCATGGCCAGGGCAACTGTACGCGCCATTACCTGCGGGTCACCGGCATGCAACCCGCAGGCTACGTTGGCCGAAGTGATCCAGGGCATCATCTCGGCATCTGCGCCCAGGGTATAAGGCCCAAAGCCTTCACCCAAATCACAATTGAGGTCAATCCCTAAAACCCTATCCATAGGTCCTCCTGGTCAAATTCAATCGAATCCAGCGCTTCAATCACGCCTGTCCAAGCCTGCTGTGCTGCGTGCAGCTCAACAGCCTTAAAGCGCAACGCCCCGCGCCCGGGCTCCACCTGAACCAGCAGGGGCAGGTCTGTCCTGGCCACCGTGGCAATGATGGTGTAGCCGCCGGACGTGGGATGATCTGCCAGCATCACCATCGGCTGGCCACTTCCCGGCACCTGGATTGCACCCATCACAACCGGCTGCGACACCAGGTCCGCGCCGTTGTGATGCGCCAGGGACGGCCCCGTCAGCCGGTATCCCATCCGGTTGGATTGTGGCGATACCTGGTAAGCGCCAGCCAGGAAGGTCTCCCAACTGCCCCGTTCAAACCGGTGCAGGTGCGGGCCAGGGATCACGCCAATGACCGGGTCGGCTGCATAAGCCGGCTGCTGCGCCTGCGGGATTGAGCGGCCTGCGCGCATACTTGCTTTGCCAATGAGCGCCAGCATGTTCAAGCGCTCACCTACCGCCAGGGGCTTCTCCAGACCGGCGGACGGGTAGGCGCTGCGTGAGCCCATCCACTCCGGCGACTGGATACCGCCCGCCACAGCCAGGTAAGCCCAATTGCCGCCAGTCCTTTTCTCAAAGCGAATGACGTCCCCGGGCCTGCCCAAGAACGCCATCCACAATGGCATCTCAATGTGGTTTAAAGTAAGCCGAAAGCCCGTTCCACAGACAGCCAGCAACGCGCGCCCTTCGAGGCGCATTTCAGCGCTCGAGAAACCAACCTCCAGGCAGGCAGCCTCGGGTGCATTGCCCACCAGCAGGTTCGCCGCCCTGAACGCCCACCAGTCCATTGGGCCAGATGGGGGCATACCATACCGCTGGTAGCCGCGTCGGCCGCCGTCCTGGACGGTCATCATCAAAGCGGGTTGTTGAATCAAAAGCGTCATATCGCAGATTAATCCTCAATGGGGATAAAGCGCACCTCATCCCCGGGAGAGAGGGCAAAGTAGGGCTCTCTTTCCGGATCAAACAGCATCGCGTCCGTCCGGCCGATCAGCCGCCACCCGCCCGGTGAGGCCAGGGGATAAACGCCGGTTTGTTCTCCCGCAATGCCCACCGATCCAGCCGGGATGTGCGTGCGGGGTGTGGGCAACCGCGGCGTGGCTAAACCTGGGTCCAGGCCTAACAGGTAGGCAAACCCGGGCATGAAGCCCATCATACCCACCCGGTAGATGGGCGCGGTATGCCTGGCGATGACCTCCGCCGGGGTTAGGTGGTGATAGTCAGCCACAAAGGGCAGGTCGGGTCCTTCAGCGCCGCCGTAACGCACCCGAATCTCCACCCGCTGGTGGGGTGGCTCAAAATTGGGGGAACCGGCCGCAAGACAGTCTTTGACCCACTTTTCCACCGCGGTCAAGCGAACACAACCAGGATCATACAGCACCATCAGGCTGCTGTAGGCCGGGATCCATTCGATCACCCCGGGGAGGGGCGCCTGCTGTAATTGAGCATCCAGGGCGAACACCTGCTGGTTGGCCTCAGCGGTCAGGGCCTCGTCAAATGCCACCAGCAAGGCCCCCTCGCCGACGGGGGTAAAGCGCAGAAAGCCCTTATGATTTGCGTTCATCCGCGCGTTTCTGCCGTGAAGCCTGGATCGAAGCCGTCAGGTGGGCACCCATCAGCACAATGGTGGCCGTCAGGTAAACCCAGAACAATAACGCCACAATCGTCCCCAGGGAGCCGTAGACCAGCTGGTACTGATTTAAGCCGCTGCTGAGGTACCAGGCGAAGCCGTTGTTCAGCAGCACCCAGGTTACACCAGCAATCAGGCCTCCGAACAAAGAAGCCCTGCGGCTGACGGTGACGGTTGGCACCCATTGGTACAGGGCCCAAAACATCATCCAGTTGAAGAACACCGGTACCAAAAACGCCCCAATTTGCCAAACGATCGTCTCGTGCAAATTAATGCCGTTGATGGGGATTTCAATCACCGGGATCAGACCCGAAAGGGTCGAGGCAGCCAGTGACAGCAGCAAGAGCAAGCCAATCCCAAAGAAGATGATCAACCCCCGCAGGCGGCCTTTAATAAAATCCAATAGCCCGGCATAAGGGAAGGCGCGGTTGATGTTCCTGGCCAGGATGTTGAAGACGCTGGTCGCAGACCAGACCAGCGAGATCAGGGCTACAAAGGTCACCGCCCCACGCAACCTGAGCACATGGTTGATGTTTTGGATCACCAGGTCTTCAGCC
>JBLRWR010000096.1:0-7401 GCA_047921135.1 Candidatus Brevefilum sp. | reverse complement strand
GCCCATCAAAAGCGCTGGGAGACACGCACCCGCACGGTGTGGAAGTGGGAAAACGGCCGTGTGCACCTGAATATTGAGGATTTGCTCGTTTCCGGCAGCGCGCCCAAACACCTCAGCCACCGCATCCTGAACCAGCTGCATCCCTTTCACCTGGGCGACCTGGTGACCTTTACGCCCGATTTTTTGGCCGGCTGGCAGGCCCAGGCCTACGAGACCACCCTGACCGATGCCTGGGAAATCGGCAAGCGGACCATCCGCAAAAAGGCCAAAGAAGCCTGCTACCAGCGGATACCCTCTAACCAGGTCAGGAATTTCAGCATGAGCGCCGATTTCAACGATGAAACCTGGCGTTATATCCTGCTGCCTGTTTACCTGGCCGCCTATCGCTATGAGGGCAAGGTCTACCAGGTGATGATCAACGGGCAGACGGGCGCCGTGGCGGGTAGTAAACCGGTCGCCTGGTGGAAGATCTGGCTGGCCATTGCAGCCATCCTCGCCCCGGGCGCGCTGCTGGCCCTGATCGGCTTACCGCTGACGCTGCTGGGCGGCGTGGGCGTGATTGCCATCACCTTCGGGATCATCCTGTTTGTGATCGGGATCATCATCAGCTTCTCCCTCTATCAGCACGCCCGCAAATCGGAGGCGCAATAATGGCCGACCCCATTCCCACCGCTGAAATCATCTCTGAAGATCAAGCCCTGTGGCACACCAACCGCCAGCCGGCTGGCTGCGTCCATTGCCACCGTGTTTACCTGGTGCCAAGTGACTACCGCGGCGTGACCTGCTCGTTGTGCCGCATCGGAACGCTGGAAGCCCAGCCCGCGGTTGTACGCCGCGCCGACCCTGAACAGGTGCTGCCTTTTAAAATCACCAGGGGAGACCTGGAGTCAATTTATCAACGATTTGCCGCCGGTGTGTGGATCAAACCACCGGATTTCAACCCCGAAACGCTGCTCAGGAACACCCACGCTGTGTTCTGGCCGCTGTGGCTGGTGGATAGCGACACGGCCGGCCATTGGGAGATGGAAGCCGGGTTCGACTACCAGGTTGAATCCGCCAAAGAGGTGTATTCTGGCGGGGGCTGGCAATCGCGTAAGCAGATCGAAACCCGTGTGCGCTGGGAGCCGCGCGTCGGCCACATAACCACCCGGATCGATAATGTGGTCACACCTGCCTTAGCAGAGCACAAGAACCGTATGCAAATGTCCGGCTCCTACCGCCTTGAGCAGGGCGTTGATTTTGACCCTGCGCTGCTGGGCGGCGCCTTCCTGGAACTGCCTGACCTGCCCCCTGAAGCAGCCTGGCCGCTAGCCCAACCGGATTTTGACAAAGCCATAGCAAAGATCTGCCAGCAGGCAGCCGGCGCCCAGCATGTCCGCGAATTTATCAACCAGGCCCAATACACAAACCAGAACTGGACGGAATTCTTTCTGCCCATGTATGCCACCCACTACACCGATGATGAGGGCCAGCCGCAGGTGGTGATTGTAAACGGGGTAACCGGTGCCATCCAGGGCCCACGCCTGGCATCCCGCCAGCGCGGCAACAAAATCGCCGGGATCACCGCTGCCGGGGCAGGCGGCCTGTTCCTGCTGGCCCTGGTTGGGCTGCTGCTGACGGCCGTCTTCCCGCCTGCCGCGTTGATCGGCGGGCTGGTGGGCTTTTTGGGTATTGCAACGGCCATCCTGGCCATCATCATCGCGATCTGGCCCGGCCAGTGGAACCGGGCACAGACCGGCCCGCGCATTGTTGAAAGGCCCTGACCTTGATGAAAACTCGTTGCCCCCAGCACGTGTTAATCCTCAACCGCAAGGAGGTCACCCGGCCATGAAAACCAAGCCGCTTCATATCGCCGAATGGCTGTATAGCCTGGCTTTTATCCTGTTTCTGTTTGGCAGTTCCCTCACCCACCTCGAACATGGGTCGGAGCTGTCCCTGTGGTTGATGACCTTTGCGGTCGTGCTGACCGTCGCCACCACCTTACTGCCCCTGGCGGGGGTCCGCTGGCTGCGTATGGAAAGGCAGGGTTTCCGGGTTGGCTACTGGGCGGCCATGCTGCTGCAAGGCGCCTCCTGGCTCAGCTTCACACGGGCGATGTTCCTGCGCCTGGGCCGCAACCTGCCGCCCTTTCACACCTGGATCACCGTGACCACGCTGTTATGGGCGGTTTGGCTGCTGATTTTCATCTTCAGCCGCCATGCTGGCCGAGCGCGTGCTTAAGATCAGCCGTAAGCGCTCGCGAACCACACCACCAACAAACGAGCCACTCTCGTGTATACTTAGTCATCAGCATAACTTGGTTAACACACATAACTTGGCCAATCAAACTGGAGGATGATGATGACCACCCGGTATCTCGAATCCGTTACTTGCGCAATTTGTGACCACAAACAATTCATGTCTCTGATCGGCAGCACCAATTCCTTTGGCTACACAGATTTGGATATGCGCCCACCTGAAATGCAGCGATCGACCATAGATACCTGGGTGCAACGCTGTGACTCCTGTGGTTACTGTGCAAACAGCCTTGACGTAGAAAATCCCATGGCACGCTCAGTGATCGAAAGCCAACTGTACCAAAACACTTTGTCAAACCCAAATTATCCGCAACTGGCAAACGAATTCAAATGCAAAGCCATCATCGACCAGGCAAACGGCAAGTACGCTGATGCTGCCTGGTCCTCTCTGTTTGCAGCCTGGGCGTGTGATGATGAGGGTCATTCAGCACAAGCAATACAATGCCGTAAAGAAGCTATACAAATACTGGAACGTGCCCAACAGGAAAACCAGCTTATGATGGAACGGGAAATTGATCAAACATTACTGCAGGTTGACCTGTTACGCCGCTCCGGCCAATTGAAACAAGCCGAACAGTTGATCGCGTCAGCGCGCAAAGGGCCCCTTGGAGAAGATTATTTACTGCAGATTTTAGATTACCAGCAAACACTCATCAAAGCTGGTGACACCGCATCCCACACCATCGGCGAAGCCATTGAGACAAACGAGGAACCATGAACAACGTCTACCCATCCACACACCCCCTGGTCAGCCATAAATTAACCAAACTGCGTGACGAACACACTGAACCTAAAAAATTCCGCGAGCTGGTGCGCGAATTGGCCGCCCTGCTGACCTACGAAGCCACCACGGATCTGGCCACCCGGCGGGTGCAGGTCCAAACCCCCATGGCAGGCACGGAAGGTGACTATCTTGAGGAAAAAATCGGCCTGATCCCGATTCTGCGGGCGGGGCTGGGCATGGTTGAAGGTGTATGGGAGTTAATGCCCTCGGCCGAAGTGTGGCACATCGGTATGTACCGTGATGAACGCACCCTCAAACCGGTCGCCTACTATAACAAGCTGCCCGTGCAGCCCACGGTGGCCGTGTGCCTGATCCTCGACCCCATGCTGGCCACGGGCGGCTCAGCAGTGGCCTGCGTGGACATCCTCAAGCAGTGGGGGGTGACAAAGATCAAGTTTGTCGGACTGATTGCCGCCCCGGAGGGCATCCAGCGCCTGCACGGCGCCCACCCGGACGTCCCCATCCACATCGCAGCCATTGATGACCATCTCAATGAGCACGGCTACATCATCCCCGGCCTGGGCGATGCCGGTGACCGCCTGTTTGGAACGTAAGTCACAAAGAAAAACAACAAAAGCGGGGCTGATCCTTTAGATTCAGCCCCGCGTATGGATTAAACCAAGCCCCTTTTATTTTTTTGATTCCTGCTCCACAATCGCCACCATGGAGGCCGCTTTGACGATGGCAATAAACGAGTCAGCCTTAAGGCTCGCGCCGCCCACCAGGCCGCCGTCGATATCCGACATGGCGAACAGCTCGGCCGCGTTATCGGGCTTGATCGAGCCGCCGTATTGAATGCGCATCAGCGCGGCGCGCGCATCGCCAAACTGCTTTCTGAGCAGCGGTCGGATCACGTCCTTATGCACATGGTTGGCATCCTCCGGCGTGGCTGCCCGTCCGGTGCCGATCGCCCACACCGGCTCGTAGGCAATCGTAATGGCGGCCGCCTGCGCCTCCGTGATCCCGGCCAGGCCTTCTACCAGCTGGCGGGTCACCACGGCCTCGGTCTGCCCGGATTCATTCTCCTCCAGCGTCTCGCCGATGCACACAATCACTTCCAGCCCGGCTCCCAGGGCAGCTTTAAGCCGTTTATTGACCGTTTCATCCGTCTCGCCAAAGAACTTGCGCCGTTCGGAGTGCCCGACGATCACAAAATCGCATACTTCCGCCACCATCGCCGGGGCCACCTCACCAGTGTAAGCGCCGGAGGCCTCCCAAAACAGGTTCTGGGCACCGACCTTGATGCCCGTCCCCTGGCACAGCGCGGCCACAGCGGACACCGCCAGGTAGGAGGGTGCTACCGCCTTATCGACATTAACCAACGCATCCAGTTCTGCCGTCATCGCCCCCATCAAGGCCTGTGCCTCAGCGATGGTTTGAGTCATTTTCCAGTTACCAGCCACAAAATATCTGCGCATGTTTTCTCCCGTTTGTCTTATGATGAATTCAAACTGATTTTACCAGCGAATCATCAAGTAGATGTGTTGATTAAAAATTTTTCCTAACCACGCCGGGCAACCCTCACACAAACACAGCTATGTTTCCCAATAACCCACACTTTTCTGCGCACAACCCGCCCATTGGAATTGACTACATCAAACGTTCGATCAGAAAGGTGGCAATCCCAAAATAGATAAACAATCCGGTGATGTCTTTGACGGTGGTAATCAGCGGTCCAGCCCCTGCCACCGGGTCAACGCCCAGCTTGGTGAGTGTGAAGGGGATCAGGAACCCCAAAAAAGTGGCGATCACGATCGTCAGCGTCAGCGAGAGGCCGACCACCAGCCCGATCGCCGGCACACCCTGCCACACTGCCGCAAATAGGCCCACGATCAATCCCAGCAAGACCCCCATCCCCAGCCCAATCGTCACCTCCCGGAGAATATGCTTGCCAATCTCATGCGCATCAATATGCCCCAGTACGTAACCGCGAATGAAGATCGAGGTCGACTGCAAGCCGGCATTGCCGCCCATATCCATGACCACCGGGATGAATAAGGCCAAAATCACCGCCGCTTCCAGCATATCAGAGAACAACTCGATCACCGCGCCCGCCAGCATCCCCCCGGCCATAGTGATCAACAAAAACGGCACCCTGACCGCCCACACCCGCCAGACCGGACCCCGCACCAAAATATCGCTTTTTGGGCCTTGCTTAACCTTGGCGGCCAGAATACCAGCACGTTTGTAAATATCCTCGGTGGTCTCCTGTTCAAGCACCTCCATGGCATCATCGGCGGTGATCACACCCAGGATGCGCCCCTGTTCGTCCACCACGGGCAGCGCCAACAGGTCATAGCGGTTTAACAAGCGCGCCGCCAGCTCCTGGTCCTTATCAACCTCGATCGAGACGATCTGGGCTTTGGCAATTGTCCGCAAGGGTTCCTGCGGGTGGGCACGCAACAGATCCGCCAAGCGGATCACACCGGTCAGCCGCCCGTGCTCATCCACAGCATAGATATAAGGAATCTCTTCTTCTTGGCTGGGTTGTGCTTTAAGGGTTTGCAGCATTTCCTGCGCCGTTAGATCTTCGGGGAACAGGTAGAAATCCGAGGTCATCATGCCGCCGGCGGTGTCATCCGGGTAGCGCAGCAGAGGCCTGACCCGGTCAGCTTCCGGCAATTGCGCCAGGATCTCGCGCTTTAGCTCAGGGCTGAGGTCGCCCAAAAGATTGGCGGCTTCATCAGGCGCCATTTCCGCCAGCACCTCCACCAGCATCCCGGGATCCAGGCTTTCTGCCAGCAGGGCGGCATCCTGGTCTTCAATCTGCTCGATAATATCCGCTACATCACCGGCTTCAGTCAGCGGCAGCAGGGTTTGCTGCTGTTCCAGATCCAGGGACTCATACACTTCAGATTTGTCCGCCGGCAAAAGCGTGCTGAACAGTGCGCCGACCTCTTTCCAGCGCCGCGTCTTGATCAGGTTCATGACCTGGTTAATTTTCTTGGTACGATTTTGTGCTGGCATGATCCGTCCTTATATCGGTAAACCTTGAATCAAGTAAAACATTTACCTGAGCGTGGAAATAAACAGTGATGCAAACAGAAAATAAATTAACATGCCGGTGAAGTCATTGATCGTCGTGATGACCGGCTCGGAGGCCACCGCCGGGTCAATGCCAAGTTTATTGATAGTCAATGGCACCAAAAAACCCAACGCTGTGGATAACACGGTGGTACACACAATCGCCAGCCCAACCACCAATCCAATGCTTAGGTCTCCCTGCCAGAAGGTGGCCACTGCCCCGGCAATCAGCCCCAGGATAACGCCCAAACCCAAGCCAACGCCAATTTCCCGCAGGAGATGCTTGCCAAAATCATTCAGGTCGATCTGCCCTAAAACCTGCCCCCGAATGAAGATACCCACGGATTGGGTGCCGCTGTTGCCGCCCATATTCATCACCACCGGGATGAAAAAAGCCAGCACAACCACCGTCTCCAGCGCTTCCTCAAACACGCCGATCACGCCACCCGCCAGCAACCCGCCCACCATGGTCAGCAGCAGGAACGGGATGCGCACAATCCACGAACGCCACACCGGACCCCGTACCATCAGGTCGCTCTTGACCGATTGGTTATCCCGAGTGGCCATAATCCCCGCACTCTTATAGATATCCTCGGTGGCTTCCTCTTCCAGGGCGGCGATGGCATCGTCCACGGTGATCACGCCCAGCAAACGCCCGGCACTATCCAGCACGGGCAGGGCCAACAGGTCATAGCGGTTCAATAACTGCGCTGCGGTCTCCTGATCTTCTTTCGCCTCAATCGACACAAATTGGGTATCGATAATGCCCAGCAACGGCAGTTCCGGGTGTGCCCTAATCAGATCAGCCAGCCGGGCAATCCCCGCCAGCTGTCCCTGCTCGTCAACCGCATAAATATAGGGAATTTCCTCATCCTGGATGGGCTGGGCACGAATATGATTAAAAATCTCGCCTACAGGAGTCTCTGCAGGGAAGACGTAGTATTCCGAAGTCATCAAGCCGCCAGCGGTATCATCCGCATAGCGCAGCAGGGATTGGATCTCGGCTGAATCCGTGATGTGTTTCAGGGATTGGCGCCGCAATTCAGGAGAAAGGTCCCCCAACAGGTCAGCCGCCTCATCAGGTTCCATTTCATCTAAAACCCGCGCCAGCATGTCCATATCCAGGCTTTCTGCCAGGCTGGCAGCATCATCGTCATCTAATTCTTCCAAAATATTTGCAGCCTGGCTCGCCGCTACCATTTCGAGCAAATGAGTTTGCTCCTCCAATGAGAGGTCTTCAAAGATTTCAGCCTGGTCGGGCGGGAGCAAGGGGCTGATCAACGCAGCAGCTTCACG
>JBLRWR010000095.1:0-7427 GCA_047921135.1 Candidatus Brevefilum sp. | reverse complement strand
CCCGATGGACAGCCCCACCGATGGGATCTTCTTCGCCGGCGCCTGCCAGGGACCCAAGGATATCCCCAGCAGTGTCGCCCAGGGCTCAGCGGCCGCTTCCCGAGCCAGCCGCATCCTCCACTCTGAGAAATGGGAAATTGAACCGACCATTGCGGTGGTGTGGCCAGAGCGCTGTTCTGCCACCACCAAAGGCCGTGCCTGCGGGTTATGCGTCAAAGCCTGCCCCTACGGTGCGGTCATTTTGGAGGGCGATAACGCCGCCGAAATCATCACAGCCAAGTGCCATGGCTGCGGGGGTTGTGTGGCCGAGTGCCCGGATGATGCCATCACGCAATTGCACTATACTGATGCCCAGGTGCTGGCCCAGATGCGAGCTGTCCTGGCGGATAAACCGGAAGAAAAGATCCTCGCTTTCAGATGCCACTGGTGCTCTTACGGCGGTGCGGATTTGGCCGGCACCAGCCACTTTGAATACACGGCCAACGAGCGCGGGTTGCGGGTGATGTGCTCCGCACGGATGGACTCGGATTTCATCTATGAAGCCTACCGTTTGGGTGCTGGCGCTGTGCTGTATTCAGGCTGCCACCCGCAAGATTGCCACTACATTACCGGCCAGGTGATTGGTGCCAAGCGCGCTGACCGCTTGAAGAAGATCTTTGACCGGATGGAAATGACCGAAGGCCGCTTCCGTGTGGAGTGGATCAGCGCGGCTGAAGGTGACAAATACGCCCGGGTATTGAATGAAATGCAGGCTGTTCTGGATGATATGTCACCTGATGAGCTGACGGATGAGATCGGCAAGCTCAGACCTCAAATGGAAAAACGCTTGAAGCGGTTCCCAAGTGTTCCCGGTGTGCCGGAGGCGATGGACTACTCAGATACCCTGGTCAAAGCCATTCAAGTTGCAAAGGAGACCAAAGCATGAGCCATCCTATTGCAGTCAGAACCTTTGCAGATGAGGTAAAAGCCATCCCGGGTGGAGAACACCTGGAATTATGCTACGCCTGCGGCACCTGCGTTAGCAAGTGCATGATCCAGCAAAAAGTTGAACCCGACTATAACCCCCGCCGCCTGTTACGCATGGCGATGATGGATTTGAAGGAAGACGCCTTCACCAGCCCGACCACCTGGATGTGCTCAGCCTGTGATTTATGCTATGAGGCTTGCCCGCAAGAAATTCATATTTCCCAGGTCATTGGGGCCGTAAAACAACTGGCGGTTGATGCGGGATACACCTCACCCCTTACACCGGTATCAGTCGATGAAAATTTATGTTCAGGATGCGGCATTTGTGTGATGGTGTGCCCCTACACAGCGCCCTCGCTATTTGAAAAAGACGTCGATGGCGTGGTAGACCGCTTATCGCAGGTGAATGCTAATAAATGCATGGGCTGCGGCACTTGCGTGGGCGCTTGCCCATTGAGTGCCATTGGCCGTGAAGGCGTCAGTAACGCTGATATTCAAGCCCAAATCCCCTCAACAGGAATGCCGATCCCGGACATCATCACCTTCGTGTGTGATTGGTCTCTGCGGGAAGATGCTGACCTGGAAATCCTTGAAAGTTATCCTCAGGAACAGGTGAATGTGATTCACATCCCCTGCACAGGCCGTATTGACCCGCAACTTGCCCTGATGGCCCTCGATTCGGGGGTCAAAGGTGTTTTGGTGTGCGGATGTAAACCCGGCGAATGTCACTTCAAACGCGGTAACCATGTCGCCACATGTAAATTGGGGCTGCTGGATACCCTATTCCATCAAATACAGCCCCCGCACAAAGAAATCCGCTTTGTGCAGATCGGCACACAGGACCGAGGCCGCATCCGCCATGAAATTGACGGCCTGCTGACTTCCCTCAACACAGTCAAGGAGGCGAAATAATGGCCGCTCAATCGAAACCAAAACTCGCCTTTTACTGGGCTGGCAGCTGTGGCGGCTGCGAAGTGACGATCATCGAGCTGGGGATGAAGCTGGTGGAAATTTCCGAGCAAGCCGAGATCGTTTTCTGGCCTGCAGCGATGGACTTTAAGTATGACGATGTCCGTGCGCTGGAAGACCTTGAAATTGACCTGTGCTTTTTTAATGGCGCCATTCGTAACGCTGAAAACGAAGAAATCGCCCATCTTTTGCGAAAAAAATCCAAACTATTGGTTGCCTTTGGCTCCTGTTCTCACCTGGGCGGGATCCCCGGTCTGGCAAATATGTACGATATCGAAGCGCTTTGCAACCGGGTATTTGATACCTCTCCCTCGCTGGATGATAGCCGCGGCACCCGGCCGCAACCAGTGACCATTGTTCCGGAGGGAGAAATTGAACTGCCGCCGCTGTATGCTTCGGTCAAACATCTGTCCGAGATTACTGAGGTTGATTATTTCATGCCTGGCTGCCCGCCTGTGGTTGACCAGGTCGAGAAGGTGTTCCAGGCTGCGCTCAATGGTAAATTGCCCCCCAAGGGCTCGGTGATCGGCGCAGACGACAAAAGTGTGTGTGATGTATGTCCACGCGACAAGGGTGAATCTGGGTTCCGCGTATCCGAATTCAAGCGGCCGCACGAAGTGCAGCTCGATCCGGACAAGTGCTTCCTTACCCAGGGTGTGATCTGCTGTGGCCCGGCCACCCGCTCTGGTTGCGGCATTCCTTGTCTAACGGGCAACATGCCCTGCCGGGGCTGTTACGGCCCGGCCGAAGGCGTCATTGACCAGGGTGCAAAGTTGGCTAGCGCCATCGGTGCCCTGATCGACACGGATGACCCCGAAAAACTCCCCGCAATTTTGGATTCCATCGTCGACCCGGCCGGCACATTTTACCGGTTTGGCCTGGCCCATTCGATCATGAGCAAGATGAAATATGAGTAAGGAAACCTTAATGAAACAAAAGATCAGCATCGACCCCATCACCCGCCTGGAAGGGCATGGCCGCATTGACCTATTCTTGAACGAAGATGGTGAACTGGCCAATGCATACCTGATCATCCCGGAACTGCGCGGGTTTGAAAAGTTTTGCGAAGGCCGTCCTGTTGAGGAAATGCCGCGCATCACCCAGCGCACCTGCGGTGTGTGCCCGATTGCCCACCACATGGCTGCCGCCAAAGCTGGCGACGCGGTCTACAACGTAGAGATCCCCCCTACAGCCAAGAAATTACGCGAGCTGATGTATTCGGCCTTCTTCGTGGCAGACCATGCCACCCATTTCTACATCCTGGGCGGACCCGATTTCGTGGTCGGCCCGGATGCGCCTAAATCCGAACGCAATATCCTGGGTGTCGTACGCAAAGTTGGCAAGGAATTTGGGGGCAAGGTGATGCAGCTGCTCAAAGATAACCACGAGATCACCGCTATGATTGGCGGACGCTTTATTCACTCTGTCAGTGCCATCGTCGGCGGCGTCAGCAAGCCCATCACGGAAGAAGAACGCCTGGCGATCCTTGAACGATCACTCCGTTCAGTTGAATTTGCCAAAGAGTCACTGGCATTGTTCGACAAGATCGTACTGGGCAACCCTGTGTATGTCGACATGATCACCAGTGATGCCTTCGCCCACCAAACCTACTATATGGGTTTGGTCGACGAGAACAATCATGTTAATTTCTACGATGGCAAGGTGCGGGTCGTCTCACCCACAGGCACAGAGCTGGTGAAATATGGCCCGGATGAATACCTGGACGTGATTGCTGAGCATCTCGAACCCTGGACATATCTCAAGTTCCCGTATCTCAAGGCTATCGGCTGGAAGGGCTTTGTGGATGGCGAAGATAGCGGTGTCTACCGCGCGTCGCCCCTCTCGCGCCTGAATGTCTCCGACGGCATGGCCACGCCAGAAGCCCAGGCCATGTATGAAAAATTCTTCGATACCCTGGGCGGAAAACCGGTTCACTCGACCCTAGCCACCCATTGGGCGCGCCTGATTGAAATCCTGTATGCTGCGGAACGGGCCGTTGAACTTGCTTCCGATGAGACCATCACGGACCCCAATGTGCACACCATCCCGACCGAAACGCCCTCAGAAGGGATTGGTATTGTGGAAGCACCGCGCGGCACCCTCACCCATCACTATAAAACCGATGAAAGAGGCCTGGTTCAGGCAGTCAACCTGATTGTGGGAACCACCAACAATTACGCAGCCATGGATATGTCCATCGTCAAAGCCGCCAAAGACCTCATCAAAGCTGGCCAGGAAATCACCGATGCGGCCCTCAACAAAATTGAGATGGCCTTTCGAGCTTATGATCCCTGCATGGGCTGTGCAACCCACGCCCAACCGGGTGAAACGCCCCTCAAGATCATGCTCTATGACCATAACCACAACCTCATTGATGAGAGACAAAGGGATTAGGAGCAAATACCGTGAGCGAACGTGGAAAAACGATAAAAACACGCACTGACCATACCATGATGCTGGAGCGCCCAATGGTGACCCGGCATTATAAAATGACCTGGGACCTCGACCGCTGTGTTGGCTGCCAGATGGGCCCAACAGTCTGCCCGAAAGAGGCCCTGACCCACGTGCCTGGTGAAATCGTCGATGGGCGCATGATCGTCAAACCCTCGGTGGACGTGGACCCGGAGCTGTGTGTGCTGTGCGGAATCTGCGTGGAAATCTGTACTGTGCATGCCATCAACATCACGGTCAATGACAAACCCGAAAACCCCGTATTGGTCTACGATGCCTTTCCGGAAGTGCGCGGCCATCTCACCTTCGACCGGGAGGCGTTTGATTTTTCACTCAAAGACCTGGTCGTCAATAACTGCCCCACCAACATCATCAGCTATGATGAAGACCAAGACACGATGAAGATCAAGTTTGAGGACTGCATCCGCTGCCGGCAATGCGAAATTGCCAGCAACGGCGCCTTCAAAGCCACCCAACGCTGGCAGGGCAGCGTGGAACTGCACCGCGAACGGTGCGTTGATGGCTGCCTGGCCTGCGCCGATGTCTGCCCGACCCGGGCGTTACATATTAATGATGAAAATGAACTTGTTTTAGCGGATTACTATTGCATCAAATGCGGCGCATGTATGCATGCTTGCCCCATCCAGCCTGAATTTAGCGAAGAAGAATTCACCTTCGAATCACAGGGACTGACCCTGACCCGTACCTACGAAAAATTGATCAACCCGGATGAATTGGCCATCAAAGTCGAGCGGTGGCGCACACAGCCAACAGACATCAAAAGTGCATCCTGGATCGAAGCACTGCGAAAATTGACCGATGACAAAGCCAGTGCCGTTGAGATTGATCGAAAACGCGCTCTGCGGCGAAAAGATTTGATCACAGCTTTACGCGGGCATATCTTGCCTGAATTGACACACAACAAAGAGTAATTTCTGGCCTAACTTGCCAGAAGCAGAACCAGGTCATCACCAACTGGTTCTGCTTTTTAATTTAATAATTATGTTTTGGATAAATTTCTCTCGTCTCCCGGATAACCGAAAAGAACGCGCCCAATTAGGACACGCCAATCGTCCCTAAAAGGAATTTAAATTCGCAAAACACTCAATAATTCATAATTCTACACGAAATACACGGGGTATTTTTCTGCCAAAACCTCAAAACTGGCTTAGACGTGTCTGGGCAAAAAAACAGTACCCAAAATTACCGCAACATAATTAGATCAACCGGCGATCGCCAAAGCTCGCCCCGCTCAGAAAATGGAAGGCCCAGGTGCGCCCGTTGACCTCTTGATCGCGTTCCATCGGGTAAAACACGATCACCTTGGTGAGGGCTCGCAACCGGCCGAAATGGTCATAATGTTTGGTGGCCGGAATATAATTCCGCCAGGTACCAGTGTTGATGTAATAGCGCTCCTCACCATTATTTGACGATAACAGCGCCACTTCAGCAAAGTGAGAGTGCCCGCTGATAACGCATTTACAGCCGGAGGTCTCATCCAGGATCAATTCCTCCCGTTTTGCCCAATCGGCTTGCGTTTTAAGCTTGATCGTCTTTGAAACCCGATCCATGATCAATTTCACCAGCCAATACGGCACACCGCCCTCAACGATCCTGGAGCGGATCAGCATCTGGAACAGCCAGCGGCTGAGCTTGTTGATTGCCTCAGTGTGCTTCAGCGTGCTCATAAACTGTGCATGGCTGCTCAAATTCTTGATAATGTCGGTAAAACAGGGTTCCATCAACGCCCAGGTCGTTTTCTCATCCACGCCAGGCGTGGAAAACAGAAAGGATAACCAGGCTGTTGCCGGGCGAACATCATCAAATTCCATCAAACGCTGGTACAGGGCCAATAAGGTGGGATCGTTTAAGATTTGCTCTTCACCATAACGCTTGACAAACAGCCAGGGCAAGGAGGCACCAAACTCAATCGTGGTGATATCGCCTAAACTGGACTGACCATAAACTGATTCCGGGATAAAAGTAGGGATAGACTCCTGTTCCAGAATATCAATGGCGAAATTCGTGCGGTCGTATTCATGCCCATGTCTCACCAGGCAGAAGGGCTTGCCCAGATGGTCCGGCAAGATCAGGTGATGATCAAAAAGCGCTTCCCCACCTGCTATCCCGAACAGCTGACGCACTACCCTGCGGATTTCTGGAGTGGCATTCGCTAGACGGTCATGATTGCCCAGGATCAAGTGAAGTTCCACCGGCACATCAAAATGACCTTGAATGTTTTGGAACAACGCAAGAGTTGCAGAAACATGCTCATCCTCGGCAATGGCCTGGATGATCTTCAGAATGGTGGCTTCAGCTTCAGAACCTGGCTCAACCGCGTCATTATCAATATACGGCCGGTCATCTCCCTCCAGCCAGATGGCCGAGCGAGAAATTTCTAAGATATCCCCTGCCAGCACCAGATCTACCGTTTGAATGTGATTCGCCTGTGCAAACTTGTTGATTTCGTCAAAATAGGCTGAATAATTCTCCGGTCGGAGGTTCCGGGTAAAGCGATGCGGCCCGATTTGTGAGGATTTTGTTTCTGAGAAATGTAAATCGGATAAAACAATTAGCATCGATCGCTCCTTTTCGGGTTAACTATACCCAATCCTTTTTACAAAACGAAAAGGAAATTTCCATGCATTAAAAACGTGTTTTTCACCAATTCTATCCGAAATTGTTATTAATTTCTCGATATTATACGGGTAAATGACCGTTATATCAATGCTTTTCTAAACGCGCTGACGATGTGGGGAATATGCTCATCCCTGATCCAGTAATGGCACACCAAACGAAACTGTCGGTCACCCGTGATCCCCACCAGAACCCCGACCGCTTTGAGGTGTGCTGCACATACCTCTGCCGATATGCCCAGCGCAGGGTCAATTTCGATGTAGACCATGTTGGTGTTCGGCGAGCCCTTAACCAGCCGGAGGCCGGGTACTTTACGCAGCCTTTCAGCTAAAGCGGCCGCGCGCTGATGATCCTCCGCTAATCTTTCGACCATCTCCTCCAGTGCCACGATCCCCGCCGCAGCC
>JBLRWR010000094.1:0-7504 GCA_047921135.1 Candidatus Brevefilum sp. | reverse complement strand
GCCGATCAGATTCCCACCAGCGAATTGGTTATGGTACCCGGCGCAGGACACGCCCTGTGCCTGGAAAAGCCGGATATTTTGAATACGCTCTTACTCGGTTTCGTAACGAAAAATGTCTGATCAGCCAAATATGTAAGGAGGTTCTCCATAAAAGAAATCGCATCAAAAACTTATAATATGGCAATCCTATTAAACTATTGAAGGAGTAAAAGATGAAAAAGCTACGTTTAACAATTTTGACCATTCTGGTCATTATCCCGCTGCTGGTGACCTCTTGTGTCCAACAGGTCGAAGAAGTCACTGAGCCGGTTGTGGAAGCACCCGTGGTCGAAGAAGTCGTTGTTGAAGAGCCCGCTGAAGAGCCGGTTGTTGTTGAAGAACCTGAAGTGGCCGAAGAGCCTGAGGTCGAAGAATTAGGCCCAGTACTCAAGATCGGCCAGATTGGCCAGATGTCCGGCTTGATGGCCCTTTACGGTCTGCAGCAGCAGCGCGGCTTCTTGATGGGCCTTGAGTATATGTCTGGCGGGGAGATGGATGACCAGGGCCGTTATATCATTGCCAACCGCCCGGTTGAGGTGATTGTCAAGGATGATGAGGGTGACCCCGAGAAAGCGGTTGCTTTAGCGCTTGAGCTGATCGAACGAGACGGCGTTGAGCTGATCCAGGGCCCTGTGTCTTCAGCCAGTGCGATTGCGCTCACCAATGTTGCTCTCGAAAACGAGATCATTTTGATGATCGACCCGGCAGCTTCGTACTTCATGACCGGGTTGTACTTCAACCCCTTTGTCTTCCGCACATCTCGCACCAGCTTTGATGATACGCTGATTATCGCCAAATACCTGGTAGAGAATGTTGGGCCCTCATTTGCCCACATCGGAATTGACAACGCTTTTGGACAGGGTTCCGGTGCTGCGCTCAAGTATTCTGTTGAGCAATTTGGCGGCGAATTGGTCGCTGATATTTATGCGCCCTTTGAGACCACTGACTTCACCCCTTACATTCAACAGGCGATGGATTCAGGCGCTGAGAACCTCTTCCTGACCTGGGCTGGGACCGGTTATGTCACTCTGTTCCAAAACCTGGCTGATATGGGCGCCCTCGAAACCATGACCGTTGGTACGGGTTTCGGCGACAACGCTTCCTTTGCAGCTGTTTTCGGTGAGGATACCCTTGGTTCAATCGGTTTGAATGTCTATCATTACACCGTTCCTGACAATCCGGTCAACGATTGGCTGGTTGAGAATCACTTTGAACGCTTCAAAGACGAGGCAGATGGCGCAATCAATGCTTACCCTGATCTCTTTACCGCAGGCGGCATGGCTTCAGCCATTGCACTAGCGAGCGCGTTAGATATTACGGGTGGCGATACATCCGCCGAGGCGATGATTGCAGCGCTGGAAGGGCTGATGTTCGATGGCCCGAAGGGCACCTATTATATCCGGCCTGAAGATCACGTCTGCTTGCAGCCCATGAACATCCTTGAACTGGTAAATCTTGAACCTGATTTGACCGGTGATGGCATCAACACGTATGAATTCTTTGAGACCGTGTATGTCTCAGAATACGATGAACTGGGTGTTCCTTGCACGCTGGTTGGCGACTACGCAGAACGCTGTGGTGATCTACCGACGATTCCAGTCCCGTAATACGACCAATAAAAGCTTTGGGGAGAGGGTTTTCCTCTCCCCAAATGTCACCGAACAGAGGTTTCCTTTCTCGTCGAATTGACTTATGAGTTAGCTGAAATTGGCACGATTTCTTATAAACACACTGGAATTATAATATTATAATATTCTTTATTACCTAAGGAAAATCTTTATGGCCAATGATATTATTCTTGAAGCAAAAAACCTGACAAAAGCGTTCGGTGGGTTGGTGGCCGTTGATGATGTAAGCATTAAAATTGAAGCCAATACCATGCATGCCATTATCGGTCCCAACGGCGCCGGGAAGACCACCTTATTCAATTTGCTCAGCGGCGTGATGCCGCCTACGAGTGGGGAGGTCTTTTATAAAGGCGAAAATATCACCAGCATGCCGCCATATAAACGGGCACACCTGGGCATCGGACGGTCTTACCAGATCACAAATATCTTTCCTAACTTGACTGTGGTTGAGAATATTCGGCTGGCAGCACAGGCCAAAGGAAATGATAATTTTAAGCTCTTCCACCGAGCGGATGATTTCCAACAATATATCGACCGTGCATTAGAAGTGATTGAGATGGTGGATTTGAAGGGTAGGGAATCCTTCTTTGGCAAGGACCTCACACACGGAGAAAAACGGAAGCTCGAATTAGGCATCATGCTCGCCTGTGACCCTGTTCTGTTACTCTTTGACGAACCGACCGCAGGTATGTCATCAGAACAGGTCCCTGAATTAATCAATATCATCAAACGCGTGGTTCAGGAACATGAACGCACTGCGATTTTGGTGGAACACCGCATGGATATGGTCATGTCCATTTCTGATGTGGTGACTGTCATGAATCAAGGCCGCATCCTCGCGGAAGGGTCCCCAGGCGAAATTGCCAAAAACAAACAAGTGCAAATGGCTTATCTGGGTGACCTATATGGAGAATTGGCATGAGTGAAATTAAAAATCAAGAAGATATCCTCGTTGTAGAAAATATTCACACCTTTATCGGGCAATTCCACATACTTCAAAATGTCTCCGTCAGGGTGCCCAAAGGGTCGATTACGGTTCTATTAGGCCGAAATGGCGCCGGAAAAACAACCACCCTCAAATCGATATTGGGTCTCACCCCTCCGCAGCAGGGCAGGGTGGTCTTTGATGGCATGGAAATCCAGGGAAAACGCGCCTTCAACATAGCCAACCTTGGGATCGGTTATGTTCCGGAACACCGCGCCATATTTAGAGCGCTGACTGTGATGGAAAACTTAAAGATTGCAGAGCGGAAAAAAGGAGACTTGGACCGCAGCGCAGACTTCATCTTTAATCTCTTTCCGGATTTAAAGCGCCTCAGCAAACTGCCGGGAAATCACCTGTCAGGTGGGCAGCAGCAAATGCTGGCTGTTGCCAGGGCATTGGTGCCTGATAATAAATTACTTCTCATCGACGAGCCAAGTGAAGGTTTGGCGCCTATCTTGATTCAACAGATGATGGAGGCCATTCGCGTATTAAGTGAAAAGACAACCATCCTGCTGGTGGAACAAAATTTCCTCATGGCAAGCCAGCTTTCCCAGCTTTACACCATTATTGATGATGGGCAAAGCGTCCACACGGGCAGGATGGCAGATTTGGTCAACGATAAAGATATGATCCATCAATACCTGGGTGCCAGCATTAAAACACGTCAAGAATTGGAGTTGGAACATGAAGCCCAAGCATAAAAAAATATTAAACTATCTCCTGATTGTCGCTATTGTTATTGGGATCATTGCAGCACTCTACCTCTATGCTGGTAAAGAGCCATTTATCCGCACAACACTGTCAGGGTTGACACTGGGTTCGCTGTTCTTCATGGTTGCGGCTGGGCTCTCACTGATTTTTGGGCTGATGGATGTGCTTAATTTCGCCCATGGTGCCATGTTCATGTTGGGCGCCTATATGGGATGGCAGTTGTACACCAATCCCACTTTTATTTTTGGCATGTTGCCAACCTTGCTGGCATTTGCCTGCGGAGTGACGATGACCCCGGTCATCAAGCCATACCTTATCCGTTGGGAACTTTCAGAAAAATGGCAAAAGGCACTGCCTAAACTAGCGTATTTGCTTGCTTTAGTGCTGATCGTCTTCGCATTTTTGAACTTCAACATCTTGGAATTGGCCAGCACCGCCATGGTTGCTGCGACCACCACAACTGTAGGCAATCCTTTGGCTGAGATCAGCCCCCAGGAACCCCTTTCCCTTTTCTGGTTTCGCCCTGTTGTCTTGATCCTGGCCGGTCTGCTGGTGGCCTTTGCTTCATCGAAACCGGGAGTGAAAAGCGAATTTGCGCCAAAAGACGAGATCTTAAAGAAGGCCATTGTCCCAATTGTATTATTTGTTCTGACAATTGTCGCAACGCTTATTCGCGAATCTGCACCAATCGCAATCCTGTTGATGAACGGCAACTGGCGATTTGTGATTGCGATTATCGTTGCCGTCATTTTTGGATTGATGTTTGGCGCGATTGTTGAGATCACCCTGATCAGGCCGTTATATGTCCGCCCGTTCTTTATTGTCCTGATGACCCTGGGCCTTAGTTTTGTGATCCGCGAACTGGTGCAGTTGTTGTGGGACCCTTTGGCATACCAAATGGTCAGGCCTCCGCTGTTTGCCCAATCGGGCAAGGCGCCCAATCTGCTGGCCTGGCTGCAAAACGGCAATGCGACCATTGATATTTCCGGCGTAACCTTTCCGACTTACCGCCTTTTTGTGATCTTTTTAGGTCTGTTGATGTTTGTCATCGTAACTGTCATCATGACAAAATCTCGATTGGGAATGATCATTCGGGCTGGCGTGCAGGACCCGCAAATGGTGGAAGCCCTTGGCATCAACGTCAAGCGTGTGTTTACCTTTGTGTTCGCCTTTGGCGTGGCCATGGCAGCCCTAGGCGGCATAGGCGCTGGACCATTTCTGCCCATCCAGCCGTTGATGGGCGATCAGTATCAAATGCTGGGGTTTATCACGGTGGTGATCGGCGGTATGGGCAGCTATGTCGGTGCTTTTGTGGGTGCAATCATCCTTGGTATGGGTCGTGCTTTCGGCGATTATTTTGCGCTGAAACTCTCGCTTTCTCCAGCGATTGCTGAAGCTTCAACCGTCATCATTATGGTCATTGTTCTGCTCATCAAACCGCAGGGTCTGTTTGGCAAGAAGGAGTAATTATTAACATGGTAAATAAACCAGTGGCATTAAAGCAAAAACGTGTGATTACCACAATAAAGAATGAAGCAGTTCTCCTGGTATTTTTGGCCGCGCTGATCCTGTTTCCCTTTGTGATGAATTTGATCACCGGAACCGGCCTTAATGAAGGCGTTACCAAGTTCTGGCAAGGACAATTGATCATCTTCTTCATCATGGCTGTGTTTGCCATGAGTTACGACCTGTTGATGGGGTTTGGCGGCATTCTTTCGTTTGGACATGCAGCCAGCTTTGGGGGAGGGGCATACGCTTTTGGCCTGATGATGAAACATGTCGTGCCACCGATAATCCGCAATTACCGGGTGATGATCGGAACCGTAAATATCACCGACGCAGTCGTCCTCCTGGTGGTGTTCCTGGTGGTGATTTTGGTCTCAATTTTGATCGGATTATTGTTCGCGGCCAGTTCGATCCGCTTGAAAGGTGCCTATTTTGCTATGCTGACACTGGCGTTGGGATCGGCCATGCATATTTTAGTTAAAGCCACAGATTTTCATAAGTGGACTGGCGCTGACGAGGGCTTGCATGGTGTGCCTGTACCGCTCTGGCTGAATCCAACACAAAACCGTTTGACTGTTTACTTCATATCCCTGGCGTTTTTAATCATCTGTTACCTTTTGATGCGACGGATGGTGAATTCTCCGACAGGTCGGGTGATCATCGCCAACCGTGAAAATGAAGACCGGATGCGGATGATCGGCTATAACCCGGTCACATATCGGACCATTGCCTTTGTTTCCTCATCCATTTTCGCTGGGTTGGCAGGCGCGTTGTACTCAATTTGGAATACGAGCGCCACACCGACCATGGTCTCAGCGGTGATGACCATCAACGCGCTCATTATGACTATTCTGGGCGGCATGGGAACCCTGGTGGGGCCGATCCTGGGCGCAGCGATCATGCAAACAATTAGCCAATTCTTTTACACATGGTTTGGGGCTCGATGGCCGCTGGTATTTGGTGTATTGTTTATCCTGATTGTCATGTTTCTGCCGTACGGTATCATTGGCACCTGGCGCATGAAGAAAAATAGCATTGCTCAGGGATGGGTGAAAGTTAGAGATTTCTTATTTATCCGCAAAGCCAAAGGACAATCGGAAGACCCTGTGCAATAAACATTTATTTAGCAAAGGTAGCGCTCCTAACGGCACTAAATACATGATAATTTCGTATAGTATTATATGATTGCATTGGTACGAGCACAACAAAGCTGTTTTGACATCATATAATAGTATATTTATAACAAAAATATGCTATTATATGATAAATATTGATTTCCCGAAAAATTGAAGTCAAATTATAAACCATGCGGCTCCGGCTATCTGAGACGCTCATAACAGTGGGGGTATTACAAATAATGCTCGCGCAAATACACCGGATCGCTTTTTGTGCAAAATCATCTGTCCCCGGAGATTGTTAGCATAATCATCCGACCTGGGCCTGAAAAGTCTTCCAACGGCTGGTAGTAAACTGTGAGAGACCTTAGCAAAGGTAAAATCGTAAGTCGTTTTTATAGGCCACAGGATCTGGTGTTTATAGAAGATTACCGTGAGTTTCTAAGCACCACAGCATTCCTTATTTCAGAGAAATTGTTTATGAGAATAACTGTTTTCAAAAACTATTAACATATTTGTGGTAGTTTGTAATATAAATCGATTATTCTAATTTGTGAATGTGCTGTCAGTATTTTTTCTAAGACAACGAGTGCTGGCAACGCATAAGGAAGATCCGGATATTTTTCCGCCCTTGCTTTTGTCTGGGATCTTTTCCTGTGCGGATCATAATGTGTTGTGCACTGTTGATCAGTTAATTCAGCAGCAATATCCCCCAACCCTTTTGACAGTTATCCAGCAATATTATCTGCAACAGTATTGAGTCATTACAACCCTCTATTAATATATAATTAATATAGTCTCTGTAAGCGGTGACTACTGGTAGCTTGAAAAATCTCCAGGTATTATGCGATTGGCTCGTCTAGACAACCGGATGATATGAAAAAATCTTATAGTAAAATGGATTAGGTTTGTGACTGGGTTTTGATTTTGTTGAGGCTTAGCAGATAATTATCGGTATTGCCTATCAGGTTGATAGCAACAAATCTGATTTAATTACTCAAAACATTTGCAAAATCAGGTAAAATAGAAAAACTGTGCAAGAAACGCCCTTAGATGACGATGCGGAGAGAATATAAACGATGAAAAATCGCTTTGGTGCCTTTATAGATGCATTATTACCCGTATTTGCCACGTTAGCCGCCCTGCTTGTCGGGGCGATCATGTTATCTATCCTGGGTGTTAACCCATTAGTTGCCTATCGAGCGCTTATTGATGGCGCTTTTGGCAGTCAGAACGCCTTTGCGGAAACACTTGTGAGGGCGACACCACTCTTGCTGATTGGCGTTGGCATTTGTATTGCCTACCGTGGAAATGTCATCAACATTGGCGGCGAAGGGCAGATGATCGTCGGCGCCCTTGTGGGTGTTTGGGTAGGCTTGACCATCACAAACATTCCCGGATGGGTCAATGTCATTTTAGGGATGTTATCGGGTGCCTTAGCGGGTGCCATTTGGGGCGGTATTCCTGGCGTGTTGAAAGCATATTTCAACGTAAATGAAATCTTAAGTACGGTGATGATG
>JBLRWR010000093.1:0-7544 GCA_047921135.1 Candidatus Brevefilum sp. | reverse complement strand
CTGCGGGTTTTGGGACCGGAGCCCTGGAATGTGGCTTATGTAGAGCCATCCATCCGCCCGGACGACGGACGCTACGGCGATAACCCCAACCGGCTGCAGCAATTTTACCAATTCCAGGTGATCCTCAAGCCCGATCCGGGCAACCCGCAGGAGATTTACCTGGACTCTCTGCAGGCCGTGGGGATCGACCCTACAAAGCACGACATCCGCTTTGTGGAGGATAACTGGCAGCAGCCGGCCATTGGCGCCTGGGGTTTGGGCTGGGAGGTGTGGCTGGATGGCGTTGAGATCACCCAGTTCACCTACTTCCAGCAGTGCGGCGGGCTGGACCTTGACCCGGTCTCGGTGGAGATCACCTATGGTCTGGACCGCATCGCCATGACGTTGCAGGGTGTGCGCCATTTCAAGGATATCCAGTGGAATGCCGAGCGTACCTCTGGTGACATCAACCTGATGGGTGAACGTGAACACAGCGCCTATTATTTTGAGGTGGCTGATGTGGACAGCATGCGTAAAATGTATGATCTGTTCGAAAGTGAAGCGGAACGGGCGATCGAGGCGGGTTTGGTGTTGCCGGCCCATGATTATGTGCTCAAGACCTCTCATACATTTAACATCCTCGATACCCGCGGCGCTGTGGGCGTAACGGAACGCCAGGCGCTGTTTGCCCGCACCCGCGATCTGGCGCGCCGGGTGGCGGAAGCCTATTTGGAACAACGCCAGGTGGCAGAATTTCCCTGGCTGGTGGAAGCTGCCTCTCAGGCTGCGCCGGGGTCTGAGGTCACAGGGGCTGAGCTGCCCACCGTCTCAGCGCCGTTCCTGCTGGAGGTAGGCACCGAGGAATTGCCGGCAGCAGACCTGACCAGCGCCATTGCCCAGCTTAAGGCGAGCGTTCCGGCCATGCTGGATGACCTGCGCCTGGCACACGGGGAAGTGCATGTCGTGGGCACGCCGCGGCGGTTGGTTGTGTTGGTTGAGGATTTGGCCGCCCGCCAGCCCGATCAGGACCTGGTCATCAAGGGGCCGCCTGCTGACCGGGCTTTTGATGCTGAGGGGAAACCAACCCGGGCTGCGGAAGGCTTTGCCCGCAGTAAGGGGATCGAACCAGAGCAATTACAGATCGCGGAGATCGACGGCGGACAGTATGTTGTGGCCCACATCAGCGAATTTGGTGAGCCTGCACATGAGGTTTTGGGCGATGCCCTGGCCGACCTGATCGCCAGGATCAGCTTTACAAAATCGATGCGCTGGAATGAGAGCGGCGTGGCGTTCTCACGGCCGATCCGCTGGCTGCTGGCGCTGCATGGCCCTGGCGTGGTGCCCTTCAGCTATGCCGGCTATACCAGCGGCCGGGTTACCCGCGGGCTGCGGTTTGCCGCTGAAGCGGTTTTTTCTGTGGAATCGCCCCAGGATTACTTCGAAAAAATGGATGCCCAGGGGATCCTCCTTGATCCGCAGGAGCGGCAGGCGCAAATCCGCCAGCAGGCCCAGGCGCTGGCAGAAGCGGTGGGTGGGCGGGTCCAGGCAGACCCGGATTTACTCCTGGAAGTGACCCAGATGGTGGAAAAGCCGCGCACTTTGCGGGGCGAATTCGACCCTGCCTTTTTACAGGTCTTGCCGCCTGAGGTATTGACCTCGGTGATGAAGAAACACCAGCGCTACCTGGTGGTGGAAGATGAGAATGGCAACTTGATGCCGTATTTTATTGCCGTCAGCAATGATGTGGAAGACCATCTCGATATTGTCGCCGATGGCAATCAGCAGGTGATCCTGGCTCGTTTTGAGGATGCCAAATTCTTCATTCAAAAGGACCTCGAACAGCCCCTGGAATCCTTCCTGACGGGGCTGAAGACCCTCACCTTCCAGGTGAAACTGGGCTCGTTTTTTGATAAGACTCACCGCCTGACCGCTTTAGTCCGTTCCCTGGGCGAGGCGCTGGAGTTGACCCCCACCGAGATGGAAATCGCCCAGCGGGGGGCCTTGCTGTCTAAAGCTGACCTGGCGACCAATATGGTGGTTGAGATGACCTCGCTGCAGGGCGTGATGGGGCGCTATTACGCATTGCACAGTGGTGAGGACCCAGCCGTGGCTGAAGCAATCTTTGAGCATTATTTACCCCGCTTCGCTGATGATGTTCATCCTGAGGCGAAACCTGGCCTGGTGGTCGGTTTGGCTGATCGGCTGGACACTCTGATGGGCTTGTTTGCGGTAGGACTGCCGCCCTCGGGCACCAAGGACCCCTTTGCCCAGCGGCGGGCTGCCCTCGGCATTTGCCAGAATTTGATCGCCTGGCAATTACCCTTTGACCTGCACTGGGGTTTGGCGCAGGCGGCACAAGGATTGCCCGTAGAGGTCACACAAGATGACCTGGGCGCCTGCCTGGACTTCATCCAGCGCCGGTTACGGGTGATGCTGCTGGATATGGGCCATACCTATGATGTGGTGGACGCGATCCTGGCGGAAAAAGGCACAGATCCCTATGCCACCCTGCTGGGCGTAAAAGCGCTTGAGGCCTGGGTGGCGCGTGAGGATTGGGGCACGATCCTGCCGGCCTTCAGCCGCTGCGTGCGCATCATCCGGGATCTCGACCAGGCTTATACCATCGATCCGGATTGCTTTGATTCTGAATTTGAGCAGGCGCTGTACACCGCCATCATACAGGCAGAAGATGAGATGGCCAGCTCAAAATCGGTGGATGACTTCCTGGGAGCCGTGGCGCAATTGATGCCTGTCATCAACCGCTTCTTTGATGAGGTGCTGGTGATGGCAGAGGATCAGGCGGTCCGTCAAAATCGTTTGGCCTTGATGCAGCGCATCGCTGGCCTGGCGGATGGCGTGGCGGATTTGAGTTTCCTGGAAGGCTTCTAAAAGCAACCAGGTTTTGACTCCCCGAGAGACAAAAAAAGATGGGGCACGGCGAGCCGTGCCCCAGTTGTTTTAATGACCTGCGGTATCAAGAGATGGTTTCCAGGAACTGGTGCGTGATGTGGGCGATATTATCAGTCGTTTTGATACCCGTCCAATCATCTTCGGGCCGCACCAGGTTGGCAACGACGATGTTAGCGCCATTGAAGATTGCGCTGCGCGCTTCGCGCAGGTCAACGCCGCCAGCCGCGGAGATGAGCGTATCGAATTTACTGCGGATGCGGTTGACCTGCCGATATTGGATCACTTTGCCCTGGGTGGCTTCCTCATCCCGGCCGCGGTGGATGACGGTGATATCAGGCGCTTTTTTCAGCGGCCGGAGGACATCCAGTGCTTCATTGACACCGATCAGGTCAATCATCGAGAGCATGTTGAGGTGTTCACACTGCTCGATAAACAGGTTGATGGATTCGGTTGGCGCAGTGCCCAGGATGGTGGCTGCAGTGGCGCCGGCCTGGTGGGCCATCTCCACTTCACCTAATGCGCCATCGGCCACCTTCAGGTCGGCTACCACGTGCCCGGGCCATAAGCGCCGGATCAGCCGGATGCCGCTCATTCCCTCGCGCTTGATATAGGGCGTGCCGGCTTCGATCAAGATGCGGTCACTCTGCGGGATGTGGGGCATCACCTGGCGCACCAGGCGCTGATCGTAGTTGAAGGCAATTTGCAAATAGCGCAGGTTATTATCCAGTTCAGGCACGCTCAGCCTTCCTTCGTTTTGATATAGGTCTCGGCTTTACCCGCCAGGTCAGAGGGCATAAATAGTACAATTTTTTCAGAAGGGTCAGAAGAGATATCCCGGATGGTTTGCAGGGTGCGCAGGTGGAGCGCGCCAGGGGCGCCAGCCAGTTCTTCGGCAGCCATTCGCAGGTTTTTGGAGGCTTCCACCTCACCCTGTGAGGCGATGATGGTAGCGCGGCGCTCGCGTTCGGCCTCAGCCTGGCGGGCCATCGCCCGTTTCATCTCCGCGGGCAGCTCCATCTCCTGGATTTTGATCGATTCGATGTCCACCCCCCAATCGCTGGTTTCCATGTCGACGATTTCTCGGATGGCTTCGGCGATCTGGAGCCTTTCCATCAGGACCGTGTCCATTTCGTTGTTGCCGATCACATCGCGCAGGGCTGCCTGGGTATACTGGCGGATGGCAAAGATGTAATCCTCAATTTTGATGATCACAGCTTCTGGGTCGAGGACCTTGAAATACACCACCGCGTTGACCAGCATGGGGATGTTGTCTTTGGTCATCACCTCCTGGCGGGGGACCTCGGCCGTTGCCAGGCGCATATCCACGCGGATCAGGCGCTGGAAGATGGGGACGATAAGGTTCAGGCCGGGGTTGCGGATGCCAGAGAATTTCCCCAGGGTGAAGACCACCCCACGCTCATATTCGGGGATCACTTTGAACATGCGCACGATGAGGATGAAGACGATAAAAACCAAAACTAACACGCCGCAAATCAGAAAAATGGTCACATCAGTAGAATCCTGAGGCATTTGAACCTTCCTTTCGAGGGATGAAGGGATTGTGGATAGCCTAATTTTACAATAATTTACAGGGTTTTTGGAATTATGTAGCGGGTGAAGTCACCGTACAAGAATTTGGCATGACGTTGTATAATTCATTATATTAGACTGGAGGTTGTATGGAAATTACCTGGCACGGACATTCTTGTTTCAGAATCAGCGAACGCGGTATGGCATCGGTGGTGACAGATCCCTATGACCCGGCGGTGGTGGGGGTTGACCCGGGCAAATTACGAGCAGATGTGGTGACGGTCAGTTGCAATGACCCGGCCCATAACTATCTCAATGCGATCCGCGGCAAGGCTTTTGAGATCACCGGCCCCGGCGAATTTGAACTCGGCGGCGTGTTCATCACTGGCGTCAGGATTAATGGCAGCAAAAAGAAATCTGTTCCGGAGGGCGTCCGCAATACGGTGTATGTGATTGATTATAACGGCCTGACCATTGCCCATCTGGGCGAATTGAATAGCGTGCCCAGCCAGACCGAGGTGGAGGGTTTGGGCGAGGTGAATATCGCCCTGGTGCCCATCGGCGGGTACACCAGCCTGAATGCAGCCAAAGCGGCGGAGGTGATCAGCTTGCTTGAGCCGAATATTGTCATCCCCATGCATTATGGGATGCGCAATTCTTTGGTTAAATTGGATCCGCTCTCTAAGTTCCTCAAAGAGATGGGATTAACCACGGTTGAGACTGAAGAATCAATCAAACTTTCGAGCAGCGCTTCGCTACCTGAGGAAATCCGGGTGATGGTGCTTGATTTGAGTGTGTAATCATCAGTGTTTGCATTGCAGCAGGAGGTTTGAACGATGAATGTCAAAGTGATCATGTCGTGGGATATCGAAGAGGGCCGCGAACAGGAGTATTTTGAATTTGTGGTGCGCAGCTTTATGCCGGGTGTGCAAAAGCTGGGCATGGCCCTCAGCGATGCCTGGGTGACGATCTATGGCGACCATCCCCAAATCCTGGTGGGGGCTGTGGTGCCCGGCCTTGAAAAAGCGCAAAACATCATCGCATCTGATGCGTGGCTATCGTTGAATGATCGCTTGCAGGATTATGTAAAAAATTACGAGCTTAAGGTCGCGCCCTTGGAAGGCGGTTTTCAGTTCTGATGGCGTTTGTTTCGCAGTTGCTGGATTGGTATCAACACAACGCCAGGGCATTACCCTGGCGTTTGCATACCTCACCCTATGCTATTTGGGTGTCTGAGATCATGCTGCAGCAGACCCAGGTGGAGACGGTGATCCCCTATTTCAGGCGTTGGATGGATCAGTTTCCTGATCTGGCGGCGCTGGCAGCTGCGGATGAACAGGCGGTTTTGTCAGTCTGGGAGGGGCTGGGCTATTACAGCCGGGCGCGCAACCTGCACCGGGCAGCCCGGCAGGTGATGGCTGAATATAACGGTCAGCTGCCGCGCACAAGCCGGGCACTGCAACGCCTGCCTGGTATTGGCGCCTATACGGCCGGAGCCATCGCTTCGATTGCCTTTGGTGAAGATGTGCCTGCCGTTGACGGCAACGTGCGGCGGGTGTTGGCACGCTATTTTAATATCGCTGAGCCGGCGCGCAGCCCCCAGGGGGAACAGCAGTTATGGGCGCTGGCCCGGGAGAATCTGCCGCCCGGGCAGGCGGGTGCGTATAACCAAGCGCTGATGGAGTTGGGCGCGCTGATCTGCCGGCCAAAAAATCCACAGTGTGAGCGCTGCCCCATCGCCGATGGCTGCCTGGCGCTGCAGCTTGGGGTGCAGGAGCAACGCCCCGTCAAACTTCCCAGGAAGAAAACACCCCACCTGACGGTGACCGCAGCGGTTATCTTTCAGGACGGGCAGGTGCTGCTTGCCCAGCGTCCGCACAAGGGTTTGTTGGGCGGCTTGTGGGAGTTCCCCGGGGGTACGCTGGAGGAGGGCGATGCGGACCTGGCCGCCTGCCTGCGGCGTGAGATCCAGGAGGAGTTGGGCGTGGCGGTGCGCATCGGGCATCCTTTTGGGCGTTATGACCACGCCTATACGCACTTTAAGATCACCTTGCATGCCTTCATGTGTGAGCTTACGCCTGGTGCGGTTCCCCGGCCGGTGGAGGCCCAGGCACTGGTATGGGCAGACCTGGTCGATCTGCCCGATTACCCGATGGGCAAGGTAGACCGGCAGATTGCCACGCGCTTGATTTTGGAGGGTTAAAATGGACGATTATCAGGTTAAGCGTGAACGGATGGTGGACGATCAGATCGCCAGCAAGGGCGTGAAAGATGACCGTGTTTTATCGGCTATGCGCAAGGTGCCCAGGCACCAGTTTGTGCCGCTGGACGCCCGCCCGCATGCCTACATCGACAGCCCGTTGCGGATCGGGTCTGGGCAGACCATTTCGCAGCCGTTCATCGTGGCGTTGATGACCGAGCTGCTGGGTGTGCGGCCTGAACACCGTGTGTTGGATGTGGGCACAGGCTCCGGCTACCAGGCCGCCATTCTGGCTGAGCTGGCAGCGGAGGTGCATTCGATTGAGCGCCACGCTGACCTGGCCAAGACCGCCAGGGAGACGTTGGCGCGGCTGGGGTATGACAACATCCAGGTGCACGAGGGCGACGGCACGCTGGGGTATCTGCCTGCTGCGCCTTATGACCGCATCATCGTTGCTGCGGCAGCGCCAGCAGTGCCCCAAGCCCTTCTGGACCAATTGGCACCCGACGGGCGGCTGGTGATCCCGGTAGGCTCCCGCTTTTACCAGCAGCTGGAAGTGTGGACGCGGGCAGGCGACCAGTTTGAGAACACCACCAATCTCCCGGTGGTTTTTGTACCGCTGATCGGTAAAGAGGGTTGGGAGGCTTGATTTTGGGTGTTACCCCTATCGAGAGCATAATAACGTTTTGGGGGACATTTCATGGTGTGATTAAGGCATCGACACCCAGGTTTTCGGAGCACAATTCTGTGCGTTTAAAAAATAACCTTTTGGCAATATTCTTGGCCAAAAGGTTATGGATTGTTTCAAGTTCTCAGGGGTAGAGTAAGTTTTCCTCAGGTATGGGCTTGAAGGCTTTGGGCTGCTGGAACAAGATCGCCGCCAGGATGGTGAACCCGATCCCGCCAATCAGCCCGACGGGTGTGG
>JBLRWR010000092.1:0-7678 GCA_047921135.1 Candidatus Brevefilum sp. | reverse complement strand
GTGATGCTGGGCATTTTTGCTAATAAACTGGTGGCGTGGCGCGGCGGCGTGGTTGTCAACCTGTATGACGCGGTGGATGGCGAGTGGGAAACGGTCAAAGCGGGTGCGGGCCCGGCGCTTATCGGCGAGGATCTGGTTGAAATTGCCATTCCGCTGGCCATGCTGGGTGAGTTTGCATCTGGAGATGCCTTCAAGTTGGTCATGGTGATTGAACCCGAAGGTGAACGGCTTCCAGCAGGCGGCCCTGCGCAGATCGTCATCCCAGACACCGGTGAGATTACGGTGATTTTACGGGTTGAAGACCCCATTGGCGATGACTATGGTCCCGGTACATATACTTATCCTACCGACAGTGTTTTCAAGGAATCGGTTTTTGATGCAACCTTTTTTGAAGTTGGATATGATCATGAAAACCTGGTATTGACCGTTGGCTTTTTGGGCGAAATTGAGAACCCCTGGGGTTCTCCGATTGGGTTGTCGGTGCAAACTGTGGATATCTACATTGACAAGGACCCGGGTGAGGGGACGGGTGCCAGACTGCTTTTGCCTGGGCGGAACGCAGCTTTGATGGCTGGGTATGGTTGGGAGTATGTGCTATGGGTTGAGGGGTGGACTGCGGCCGTGCAGCGGGCTGATTCAGATACACAGGCGCCTTTGTTGTATTCGGAAGCGTCTAACGCCATGCGGATCATGGTTGATCCGGCCCAAAACGCGGTTGTTGTCCGGTTGCCATTGAACCTGCTGGGCGAAGGCAATCCCGAAGACTGGGCTTTTGCCGCAGTTGTGTTAGGCCAGGAGGGCTACCCTGCGGAAGGTGTGTGGCGCGTGCGGGATGTGGAGCCCAACGCCGCCCAGTGGCGGTTTGGTGGTGCACCTGAGGGAATTAAAAACCACACACGGATCATTGACCTGCTTCTGCCCCCTGAGGCTGAATTTGACCAAGCAACGTTATTATCAACTTTCCCTGCCTCGGTCGATCGACCTGACGCCCTTGGCCCGGATGATTTTGCCCAAATTCCGATGTTGATCCCATGAAAAGCGGAGCCAAAGCAGACTCTTGTGATTACTTGGGCGCCATAATGAATTGCAAAGGCTTATCTTATGAATACCGAAATTAGAATTGAACAAAAAATGCGCGAGGAGGTTGAGGTCATCATGGCGGATGGCACCGTGCTGTGCGGTCCACGCCATACCCCGGTGGGGGCTTTTATGCGTAAATATCAGCAACCGGATCACCCATTGATTGTAGGGGCGATAGTGAACAATGAATTGCGTGAACTGACCTACTCGATTTCGGCGGATGCCACCGTCACCCCGGTGGATATGACGGATTCGGATGGGGCCAGAATCTATCGGCGATCGTTGACTTTTTTGTTGGAGGTTGCCTTTATCGAGCTATTTCCAGACTGGAGGTTAACGATTGACCATTCAGTCTCTTCTGGTGCATATTACTGCCATGTGCCCGAGCAGGAACCGTTCAACCAGGCATTGCTGGACGCGTTGATTGAACAAATGCAGGCATTGGTTGAAGAGGATGCGCCGCTGATGAAAGAGAAAGTCTCCCTTGCAGAGGCCAGGGCATTTTTCAGTAAACATGGACAGGATGATAAACTGCGCTTACTTAACTACCGACATGGAGATGATCTGGTTCTGTATTCCCTGCATGGAAAGCGCGATTATCATCATGGGTATATGGTGCCGTCGACAGGTTACCTCAGGTGGTTTGACTTGCAACTCGTTGATTTGGGGTTTGTGATTCGCTTCCCACGCCGGCATGCACCGAACGAATTGTTGCCCTTAACAAGCTACCCTCAACTTCTGGCAGCTTTTCGCCAATATGGGGGCTGGTTGGAGACACTGGGCATTCAGAGCGTAGGTGCATTAAACGACACCATCAATGACGGCCGGATCAATGAGGTCATCTTGGTTTCGGAGGCGCTGCATACTCAGCAGATCTCACGGATTGCTAATAATATCCGTAAGAGAAAAGATGAGATTCATGTGATCTTGATAGCTGGTCCAAGCTCTTCGGGAAAGACCACGTTTTCAAAACGTCTGATGATCCAACTGCTGACAGAGGGACTCTCACCGTTTGCACTGGAAATGGATAATTATTTTGTTGATCGTGTAGATACGCCCTTGAATGAAGAGGGAGCATATGATTTTGAACATCTGGATGCGGTCAATCGAGAATTATTGAATGATCACATCACTCGTCTGATTGCGGGTGAGCGGGTTCAGTTGCGACACTATAATTTTAAGCAAGGGATCAATGAGCCGGGAGAAGAAGTGCAACTTGATTCGGGACAGATCATCATCCTGGAGGGCATCCATGGATTAAACCCCAAATTGTTGGAGAATATCCCCGCCGAGCAAAGTTACCGGATCTATGTGTCCTGCCTGACCCAGCTGAATTTAGACCGGCACAACCGGATTTCAACTACAGACACCCGAGAACTGCGCCGGATTTTGCGGGACGCACGCGACCGGGGTTACACAGCCCAACAAACCATCAGCCATTGGGAGATGGTCAGAAGGGGTGAAAAGAACCACATCTTCCCTTATCAAGAAAACGCAGATATTATGTTCAACTCTGCGCTAGCCTATGAGCTGACCGCGCTGAAGCCCCTGGTTGAGCCCCTCCTCAGGCAGGTGCCCTATGGTTCACATGAATACATCGAAGCGAAGCGTTTGCTGAAATTTCTGCAATGGTTCATGCCAATTGAAACGCACATGATTCCGGACGATTCGATTTTACGCGAGTTTATCGGCGATTCGATTTTGACTGATTTTAAGGTCTGGCAGAACGCCAACCTGTATGATTATTAGATAAAGCAAACAAAAAAGTGTGTGAGTGATCCTCACACACTTTTTTTATCTCAATTGTGGGGGTTTACAGGTTCTTTTTTACAACCTCAGCCAGCCGTTTGATCCCTTCAACAATCAGTTCAGGCTTCATGCAAGAGAAGTTGAGCCGCATGGTGTTTTCGCCTCCCCCCAGGGGATGGAAGGAATTGCCGGGTACAAAGGCCACCTTTTCTTTGACTGCAACCGGAAAGATATCAGCTGAATTTATACTTTCTGGCAAGGTAACCCACAGAAATAAGCCGCCCTTCGGACGAGTCCAGCGTACGCCTTCAGGCATATAGTCTTCAAGCGCCTTAATCATCACATCACGCCGTTCTTTATATGTCACTCGAATTCTCTGGATATGGGTCTTCATCCAGGGTCCGTTGGCGACCTCATATGCCAGGTATTGGTTGAAGGTGGAGGTGTTTAAGTCGCACCCTTGTTTTGCCTGCACCAATTTTTTAATCACATCCGTTGGTGCCACCACCCAGGCTAACCGCAAACCTGGCGCCAAAATTTTTGAAAAGGTGCTGGTATAGATTACGTTTCCGCTGTAGATAGGCACTTCCTTGGCCCGGATTTCATCATCTAAAACAACAACAGGAGGGATGTGGTCACCTTCATAACGCAGTTGACCATAGGGGTCATCTTCTACGATGGGCACACCATACGCGTTGGCCATTTCCACCAGCTGCATTCTCCGTTCGCGTGACAGGGTGACGCCGGTTGGGTTCTGGAAGTTCGGGAGCACATAGATAAACTTCAGTCCGGTCCTTAAACGCTCTTCCAGCAGGTCGGTTTGCATGCCGTCATCATCAAAGGGGATGGTGACATATTTTACGCCGTAAGCATTCCAGGCCTGGATCGCGCCGAGGTAGGTGGGGGATTCTACCAGTATACGGTCTCCGCGATTGACAAAGATTCGCCCAAGCAGATCAAGTGCTTGTTGTGAACCCGTGGTAATCAACACATTATCTGCGGAAATTTGGATGCCGTACTTGCCGGCATTTTTAGCAATCATCTCGCGCAACGGTTGATAGCCTTCTGTAGTGCCATATTGTAAGGCACGATCCCCCATTTCCGTGAGTACGACTTCTGCGGCCTCTTTAAAACGTTCAATCGGAAAAAGCTCTGGGGCAGGCAGACCGCCCGCGAAAGAAATAACGTCGGGAAGCGAGGTGAGTTTTAGAAGCTCCCTGATAGCAGAGCTACCGATATTGTCTGTTCGTCCTGCAAATCTGTCGTCCCATAATGTGTGCATAAAATCTTTTCTCCTTATTTTGGAAATCGACTAATGACGGTTGCCCGGGAAGGTAAGGTGACCCGGTCGCCTGTTTGAAGTTCTCCTAATGCCTTGCCACCTGATGAGGGTGAGCTTTGGTAGATCAAAATCGGGGTATCTTCTTTCGTGTATTTATCTAATACAAAAGCCTGGCCGGTGAGGGAGCCATCGGTATCAATTGCACAACTGGTGACGGTGCCTATGACCCGTCCGCGTTCATCAATGACGGGATCACCCAAGTGCGCAAGGCGGGTTCGTTTTTCATCAAACCGGAAGCGCACAACACCACCTTCTCGGTGAGTTTCTCTTTCTAAGAAAGCTTGACGACCGATGAACCACGGTTTATGGCGTTTGACAAACCAGCCAAAACCGGCTTCACCTGTGCCATAGTTAAGCTCTCCGCCCATTTCGTGGCCATAGAGCGGCAGACCTGCTTCGGTGCGGAGGGAATCACGTGCGCCCAAACCGCAGGGTTTGATCCCATGAGCCTCCCCTTTTTGGAGCAGTTTGCTCCACAGTTCAACGGTATTGTCGGGGTGGACAAATACTTCAAAACCCATCCGTTCACCTGTATAACCAGTTCGAGAGATCACCATGGGGATGCCGTCCAAAGTTGCTTCGCAGAGTTGTGACCATTTTAATTCCATTATGGCTTCACGATCGACCAGGGAACAGTTTAGAGATAGCAATATATCACGAGATTTTGGCCCCTGGATCGCAATATCGACCAGCATATCTTCCCCTGCCTGGGGGTCACGCAGGTTCCGCAGGACGACATTTCTGCCAAATGCGTAAGCCCATGGTTTTTCTCTGTCAACTAAAACTTTACCTTCTCGAACCGCATTTAACCACGCCCAATCTTTATCGTCATTCGAGGCATTGACCACCACCAGGTATTTTTCCTGATCCCGTCGATAAACGAGTAAGTCATCGATTACATTGGCATCTGGATCGAGGAAGTGGGTGTAGCAAGATTCGCCTATGGCTAAACCGCTGATATCATTTCCGCATACGCTATCCAGGAAGATGCCAGCATCTGGGCCTTCGGTTTGAAAGACGCCCATATGGGTGACATCAAACAATCCAGCGGCCTGGCGCACAGCTTGGTGCTCTTCCAAGACGGAGGAATACCACACTGGCATATCCCACCCTGCAAACGGGACCATTTTGGCGCCCATCTCAACATGCGTATCGTATAAGGGGGTTTTGCGTGTTACGTCTGAGGCGGGTTCATTCCAAACGAATTTGGGTAACGGCGTGCCTTCATGATCGACGTTATCTATCCCAATAAAGTAGGGTTTGCGGTTCTCAGTGGGTTCATTGCTGACCTTATCGGGTGAGCCAGGGGGCAGGTCGTGGATGCGCATGGGTCCTGGGATTTTGAGCATCAGGTCTGTATCGAATTTGGTAAAGCCATCAGAGAGGTTGCGCAACCAGGCGCCAACTAACCCCGCTTGCTTACCGGGTACGGAGAGTACGTAGGTATGCGGGTCCTGACATTTGAGCACGCCCTGGATGGTGCCTTCTGTGGTATGGATCACCGTTGACTGGCTTTGCCCTGAGGTTAAGGCTTCACAATCGCTGGCGAAGGTGTAGTCCAGGAAAAGCCGGACTTTGTCTCCAGTGAGCTCAAAATTGGCCCACTCGGCGTCTACATTATCTTCAATGCTGAAGAAATGGGGGTAGCCGTGGTTTTTTGGCAGGTCAATCAATGGATCGGCTTTTTCGGCCAGGGCAATAACCCTGCGTTTGGCATCTTCGAGGACATTGAAGTCCACTTTTGCCCGTCGAATAGGTCTCTTCCGGCCTGGCATGTTGTAAGGTGTGATAGCGCTAAACAGATCGCTGATGATGTCAGCGACCTCTCTGAATTCGGGTTCCCCTAACCCGCGCTGGGTGAGCCAGTGGGTACCAAATCGGATTCCGGTTGCGGAAAACGTCGACCGGTCGCCTGGAATGGTGTTGTAATTAGCCACAATACCAGCCAGGTCAAGGATGCGGGCACCCATATCGCCCGAAAGGTGGGTACCGTCTTCGGATTTAACAGATTTACAATCTAACAGAACGATATGCGTGTTTGTCCCTTTGTGCGGAACGCGCAAACCGCGTTTTTGCAGTTGATCGGCAAATGCGACCGCGTTCTTTAAAACCTGCGCTTGCAAGGTTTGGAAAGTTTCGGTCTGTGCTAGTTTGAAGGCCAGTGCCATCGAGGCGATAGTGTTGATGTGCGGGCCGCCCTGTTCACCCGGGAAAATGCCTTTGTCAATTTTCTTGGCGAAAGCAGGGTTGTCTGTGATAATGCAAGCACCGCGCGGGCCCAGCATACTTTTGTGGGTTGTAAAGGTGATGATGTGAGCAAAGCCGACAGGCGAAGGAACAACTCCTGCCGCTATCAAACCGGCGATGTGGGAGATATCCGTCAGCAGCAGTGCACCAACGCTATCGGCAATCTCACGGAACTTTTGCCAGTCCGGCATCCAGGGATAACTGGAGTAACCGGCGATGATGATCTTGGGTTTGACATCCAGAGCTTTTTCCAGGATGGCATCATAATTCAACAGTTCAGTTTCAGGATCAATCGAATAATGTTGGGCATCATACAGGATACCAGAGCGGTTGACAGAAGAGCCATGGGTGAGGTGACCGCCATGCAGCAAGCTCATGCCCAGGATGGTGTCTCCGGGTTGCAAAAAAGCTGAGTAAACGGCATTATTGGCTGGCGCACCAGAAAGCGGCTGCACATTCACGTACAGGTCGTTGGGCGTCAGGTTGTTGGCTGCAAAAACCTCAGCACAGCGCCTCCTGGCTAACGCTTCGACCACATCGACATATTCAACACCTTTGTAGAAACGCGGGTTGCTATAGCGCCGATAGTTGCCCAGCATATGTGTGTAATCCAGGATTTCTTCCTCGGCATATTTTTGTGTTTCTGGGGGCGGATAACCTTCAGCATAGATATTGGTAAAGACAGATCCCAAGGACTCCCGGATAGCTACAGGTGTGGAGCTTTCGCTGGGGATCATGATGAGCCGGCGAACCTGGCGTTCTTCTTCGAGTTTAATTAATTCAAAAAGGCCTGGATCGATGTTCTCCAGGTCTTTTTGATGTTGAAATTCGTACATGTATATACTCCTTTGGTTGAAGATTTTTTATTTATGATGCAGTCATCATAATTCTAATTCAGCACGATTGGCTGGTCAAGAAAAGTACAAATGTATCACTGTGGTTGCTCGTCATACCGTTGGGCCACATTGGTGTTGACCAATTTTGTCCTGTTTGCGCAAGGGCTTTTGATGTTAATCATCGCCAGCGTATACCTGCGGGGCAGCGGTGAAAGCCATTGAATGCACAGTGTTGCGTGTTTCTCAGGCGTATGAGGTGGGTTAGAGTCATACCGGCCTTGGTTTTTGAAGTATTATTGGTTCATGGTAATATTCGCGTTCAATTTTAGTGACCTCACAATAATTTTTGTGTTGTCAAAGATGATTATACTTTGCTTAACTACCCTATTTTTGCGTAAAATTGGAGATGTGATTTTCATCACCC
>JBLRWR010000091.1:2905-7727 GCA_047921135.1 Candidatus Brevefilum sp. | reverse complement strand
GTGGTTGGCGATATGCAAATTTTACTTATTGATGATGTTATGACGACCGGGTCGACAATGGAGGCTTGTGCTCAGGCGTTAAGAGCGGCAGGTGCCAGGGAGATCTATGGCGTGACACTCGGCCGTTTTGCCCGAAAAGCCCCAAGGAAGACCCAGTCAAACCCGGCATCAAGTATAATGTAACCAATCAATTTATAAATGGAGGCAAAAATGACTGTCAAAATTGAAATCTTCACGAAAAATTTAGAACTCACCGATCGGCTCAATGATTATGTTGTGAAGAAAGTTGAAAAGCTTGAAAAATTTTTGGATGAGGTTGATGAATGCCGGGTAGACCTATCCCACGTCAAGACAGCCAGAAACGCCAATGACCGCCACGTCGCCCAACTCACATTGCGCGGCAGGGGGTTCATCCTGCGTTCTGAAGAACGTTCGGATAGTATTTTTTCAGCTGTAGATGCGGCTTTGGATAAAATGCGCCGCCAGATTGCCCGCTATAAAGGCAAACGGGCACGGGGCCGCGGTGATGGACAAACCATTGCTGAAGCCATCGAAGTGCCAGCGCTGGAACCCGTCGAAGAGGAGGAACCCATCATTGTCCGCCGAAAGCACTTCATGCTAGTCCCCATGGACGAACTGGAAGCAATTGAACAGATGAAACTCCTGGGTCATGATAATTTCTTTGTATTTTTTAACGCCAATACGAGTGAATTGAATGTGCTGTACCAACGCCGTGATGGCAGTTATGGCATCATTATCCCCGAAATTGGTTAATTCACCTTGATTTGTACAACGGCTTGTGCAATTAACCTTGTACAAGCCGTTTTTTTACTGATAACCGGAAAGTTATAATTCAAATATCAAATGCGAGAAAACAATTGGAGGTTTAATATGGTTGAAGATTGCAATGATCCCCTGGCATTGGCTGCAGATTTGTTTTGTGAAGAACCGATGGACACAGACACGATTGAAGCGTCTGTAAAAGACATTCTGGCGGCGATTGGCGAAGATGTGGATCGGGAGGGCCTTTTAAACACCCCCCAGCGTGTTGCTAAGAGTTACAAGGAATTGCTGGGTGGATACCGGATGGACCCGCGGGCGCTGATCAACAACGCGGTGTTTGATGTCACCTATGACCAGATGGTGGTCGTACGAGACATTGAATTTTACAGCATGTGCGAACATCATATGCTGCCATTTATGGGCCGTGCCCATGTGGCTTATGTCCCCACCGATAAGGTGATCGGTTTATCCAAGATCCCCCGCATAGTGGATTTGTTCTCCAAGCGCTTGCAGGTGCAGGAACGGATGACGACCCAAATTGCGGAATATTTAGAATTCGTGCTTAAACCCCGGGGCGTGGCCGTGGTGGTGGAGGGCTTACACATGTGCATGATGCTGCGCGGCGTGAAGAAACACGATGCCCGCATGACCACATCAGCGATGCTGGGTTCCTTCCGTGAGGATATGTCCACCCGGATGGAGTTCCTGGATAATATCTCTCGGGGGGCTGAACGGTTGCATTTCTAACGAGACCGGGTAATTTCTACACCCACAGATTCCGCTGTCGGGACCGCGTTTGGTTTTTCAACCCGCAGCCAGATGGAGTCAATGCGCTCATTTTGCATAATTTCGGCAGCCAGCGCTTCAATCAGGGCTTCGATTGTCAAATGGGGCGTGTTTTCAACATGCCGTGCGATGATTTTGGCCAGGGTTGAGTAGTTGACCGTTTGGGTAATATCGTCCTTTTGGGCCGCTGCCTTGATATCTGTGGTGGCGACAGCGCTGATGCGGATCTCACGGGGCTGCCGCTGTTCATGTGCATGAATGCCCAGGATGCCAAATACAGTGAGGTTGTTGATAAAAATTTTGTCCATGGATGTTCACTTTCTCTGGACATGATTGTACCGAAAAATTTGTGAATGAGGCGAGATGAAAATCGTTGCTTTTTCGATCAATCCCATTTTCCCCGATACTATTACGGGGGGTGCATCGAAACACCTCTTTCACATCGCCCGTTTTTTAGGTGAGCAGGGGCATGATGTTGAGATTCTGTGTGCAACCGGGGATGCGGGGGGCGCCAGCTTTGATTGGGCGGAGAACGTTCATGTTTTCCCCATTTTACCTTTCCATCTTCCTTTTCCCCAGCCCTATGCGATCAGCGGCGCTGATTTGGGGCTGATCGTCGAACGGGTTTCCCGTCACTTAAGGGATGCAGATCGGTTTTACATCCATGATGGTGAGTTTTTGGTCCCGGATGTGTATGCGCACATTCCTACCGTAACTTCATTTCGAGATAATATCTACCCCGAATCCGTGTTGGGTACCTTTATTGGTAAGGCGGATGAGGTGATTTGCATCTCGGAATTTTCTGCCGAGGTCATTAAGGCAACGGCGGGACGGTTTTTCCCAGGGTTGTTGGATCGCATGCACCTGGTGAAGAACGGGATAGATTTTAAGGTGTTCAAACCCGCTCCGGTTGATGCACTGGCAAGCCGCCTGGGTGTTGACCCACAGGAACACCTGATTGTGCTGCATCCGCATCGGCCTGAACCTGGAAAGGGACTGCCGGAGACGATCAGGGTGGTTGACCAATTGGTGCACAGGCACGGGTTGCACCAGGTGAGGGTGCTGATCCCGGAATGGATTGAGACGATGGTCTCAACCGGAGAAGCCAGTTTCTACCAGCAGATGACCGACCTGATGGACACGTTAGGTGTTCGGGAACATTTCATTTTCATCCCGTGGTTGCCCCAGGAGCACATGCCGGCGCTGTACAGTTTGGGGCATGTCACCCTGTGCCTGGGGAATTTTGTGGAAACGTTTGGCAATGTTGCCTATGAGTCGCTGGCTTGCGGGACGCCCAGTGTGGTGGCCAAAGTGGGCGTCCATCGCACGCTGCTGCCGGATGAATTGATCGACAAAGTTGATTACGGTGATATTGAGGGGGCTGTGGACCGTGTGCTCGCGATCCTGGCTGGAAAGCGGGCGAACCAACCTGAAGTGCTGGCTTACTTGAAGGCTAATTTGGATTATCAACGCCAACTATTATCTTATGCAGAGGTCATTACCCGCTGTGAAAAGCGTGAGCCGCTTCTGTTTTCACCGCCCCTAACGGATTCAAATCAGTATTACCGATTGGCCCCCTGGTGTTATGTGACGGATGAGCGCATTTATCATGATTTTAGGGGTGAATATATCCACGACCAGGACCTGATCGAAATCCTAACAAATAACCCAGTTTTTAGTCGTGCAGATGCTGACCTTCGGCACTTTCTTGATGCGCAATGGGAAGCATGGCTGGGGGATACGTTGATCGTTCCGGTAGAATCATAAGGAAAATAAACAGAAAGGAACAAAATGTTCAATTTTGAAGGACAGGTGATTGTGGTTACCGGCGCTGCCGGGAATTTAGGCCGAGCTGTGGTGGAAGCTTTTTTCGATGCAGGCGGCACTGTGTGTGCTTTGGATCATCGCCAGGGACGACTGGCGGGTTTGTATCCCCAGCCTGATGAACGGATGCACTTTTACGAGGGTGTTAACAGCGCTGACCGAGAAGCTATGCTTGCGGTGGGGGAGAAAATTCGAGCTGAGCTCGGCCCGGTGGATGTGCTGGTGAACACCGTAGGCGGGTTCACCATGGGCGACAGGGTGGACCAGCTTTCCGCTGAGACCTGGGACCGCATGATGAACATCAATGTGCATTCCCTGATCAATGCGGCTGCCGCGTTTGTGCCGGGCATGATGGCTGCTGGGCATGGGAAGATTGCGTCCGTAGGAGCGGGTGCCGCGTTGAAAGGCGGCGCGAAGATGGGGGCTTATTCAGCTGCCAAGGCTGCCGTGGTCCGCTTAACAGAGAGCATGGCTGCAGAATTGAAAACCAGCCATATCCAGGTGAATAGTGTCTTACCGGGTACGATTGATACACCGGATAACCGTCAGGCGATGCCCAATGCTGATTTTGATCAATGGGTGAAGCCTGAGCAAATCGCCCAGGCGATCCTGTTCCTTTCGTCGCCCGCCTCAGATGCTGTTACTGGCACCGCGCTGCCGGTGTCTGGCGGCTAATCGGGTTTACAAATACTGGCCACCGTCGACCCGGAGAAAGGTACCGGTGGTGAAATCACTTTTGATCAGGTGCAGGACGTTTTCTGCCGCAATTTGCGGGCTGCCCGTGCGTTTAAGGGGGACGTTTTTCTCTGCGTAGGCCTGTAAATCAACATCCTCTTTACCGGCCAACGGCAGCATAATGCCTAAACCCAGGGCATTGACTGTGATGTTTGGCGCAAGTTCTGCAGCAAACATACGCGTCATTTCAACCAGAGCAATTTTGGTCAGCCGATAGGCAAAATGTGAGGGCTGCAGGTGGCGAATCTGGGCGTCGGCGATGTTGATGACCCGGCCAGGGCGGTCTTTGGGGAGCTGTTTGGCAAAGGCCTGGGTGAGTAAAAAAGGCGTATGCAGGTTGATGCGGAATTGTTTCTCCCAGGTGTCTAAATCGGTCTCCAACCCTGTGCTTTTGAGATAAATGGCAGCGTTGTTGATGAGAATGTCGATGCAGTCAAAGTGTTCGAGGGCCTGTGGAAATAATGACTGAATGGCAGGTAAATCGGTAAAATCTGCGCCGACTGCCACTGCTTTCACCCCATAGGCTTCGGCCAACCGAACGGTTTCTTCCGCTGGGGCAGCAGACCGGTTGTAATGTACGACCAGATTCACGCCTTCTTGTGCCAGCGCAAGGGCGAAGGCGCGTCCCAGCCTGATACCGGCGCCGGTGACCAGCGCGGTTTTATCCTTCAGTTCCATTTTCCACCTCTTTTAG
>JBLRWR010000091.1:0-2807 GCA_047921135.1 Candidatus Brevefilum sp. | reverse complement strand
TGGGTAATCTGAGTTGTGTCCGTCATCTTATGCAAAATTTCATCAATCGAAAGCCCATTTGCGGGATGGCGAAAATCGGGTGCCATTTCAGCTAGTGGAAGGGCGATATAGCGGTATTTTAACATATCTGGTTCAGGAATACGGCGGTGACTCTGGACAAACACATCACCGCCATAGGTGAGGATATCTAAATCGAGGGCCACACGGACTTTATTGCCCTTTTCCCTGCCCAGGCTCTGCTCAATGGTTTTTAAACGGGCGCGCAGGTCCTGGTAGGGGAGATCGGTTTCAATTTCAATGACCCGGTTGGTGAAGGCAGCCGCTTGTGGGTGGCCTTTGACGTCTTCGGTCAGATACAGGCCCGATTTCCGCCTGATGCGGAAATCCTCTGAAAGCAGTGCTTCTGCTTTTTCAAGCTGGCGCTGGGGGTCAATGTTGGCGCCCATGCTGATGATGACGCTCTTTTTGGGGTGTCGGGGAAAAGCACGCCTATAGAGCAAACCCAGTCCAGAAAGCATCACAATGAAGGCTAAGAGCTGGTAAAAGTCCAGACTACCCAACAGGATCTTTTCTGCGGTAAAGGACCGGGTGAAAAGGGTGATCAGGGCGAGCCCAGCAAGGGCGCTGTTGAAGAGGATGCCGCTGGACACAAACCCTGATGTTTTGAGCCCTTTTGTTTGGATGAGCAACACAACCATCAAGACAGCACCGAGCAAAAAGGCATAGAGCTGCACCGGGTGCCTGAGCGCGTTCCATAACTCGACCCCCCAGGGCAGTCCAGTGGAGATGCCGAAGGCGTTGCCATTGGCATAGTTGGCCAGGTGAATGCCCATAAATACCAGGACGAAGAACGGTGTGAGGGTATCCAGAGTCGGCCATAGGGGCAGGTGTTTCTTTTGAGCGATGGCAAAAGCTGTCAGCACGCCAACCAGCACGCCAAAGCTGGTATCGAGCATGGAAGGAGTCAGCGAGAACAGGCTGAGGGGATTGCTGGCCAGGACGGATGGATTGATGAGCAGGAAACCTACTCGGGCGCCGATAATCCCGGCGAGCAAACCCACCAGGATGCTGTTTTCGATACGATCTGCGTTGGTGCCCAAGTTGAGGGCTAATTTACCGGTCAGCCAGGTGCCGATAAACACACTTAGCAATAGAATGAACCCTGCCGCCTGAATGGCCAACGGACCTATGTTGATAATGGGAAACATGTGCTACTCCATCCCCTCTTCTAACAGGGCACCCACTCGGGCTCGTAAAAACCCTTCACTGATGCCCGAGCCGATGATCACATCTGTAATTTTGCCCTGGGGATCGATGAGCACCGAGGTTGGCACGGCGCGCATGCGGTACTGATTGGCGACGAAACCGTCACGATCCAACAACATGGTGTAGGAGTAACCCTGGGATTTAAAGTAGGTTTCAGCCGATGTGAGGCTGTCCTGGTTGGTGGTATTAATGGCCAAGATGGTGAAGCCTTGGGGTGCAAATGCCTGGTAAACTGCCTCAAGGCCGGGCATGGCAGCTTTGCAGATTGAGCACCAGGAAGCCCAGAAAAACACCAACACAGGGCTGCCCTCGTGTTCTTCCAGGGAATGCACTTCGCCCCAGGGCGTGCCCAGGGTGAAGGTTGGGGCATAAAAACCGCGATGCGGTGCTGTTTGAGGGGAATCTGCCTGTGCACCGCCAAACAAAAGGGGCGTGAGGGCGATCCACACCAGGCTCAGGATCACAAGGCTTATGGCGATACGGCTAAATTGGTTCTTATTCACGGTGTCCCTTCATTGTTGGTCATCTGTATTAATTTAGGTTTGTTTAGGTAAGGATTGAGCGATCTTTCCCATCCTATGTGTGATGTTTGAGATCAAATTCATTTGTTTTATAAATATTACCCCAATTCAGGTTGGCTTTGCGTAATTGTATAAAGCGTAATGTTAAAAGGGTTGGGCTACAGCTTGATAATGGTAAAATTAATATAGATCAAATATTGAAAAGGAAGAACTTATATGAGCCACGAATCGATTGTGAACAAAGCAATAAATACACTTAAATTTGTCTCTGTAGACGGTGTTCAAACAGCCAATTCCGGACATCCCGGTTTACCGATGGGGACGGCGGGCATTGGTTATGCTGTTTATATGAAATGTCTGCAATTTAACCCCAAAAACCCAAAATGGTTCAACCGTGACCGGTTTATCCTATCTGGCGGACATGGTTCCATGCTCGCATACTCATTGCTGCACCTGACCGGATATGATTTGCCGTTGGAGGAACTGCAATCCTTCCGCCAGTGGGGCAGTATAACACCGGGCCATCCTGAGTATGGTCTGACCCCGGGGATTGAAGTCACAACCGGACCTTTGGGTCAGGGTTTTTCGAATGGTGTTGGTATGGCAATTGCTGAGGCGCACCTGGCGGCGGAATTTAACCGTCCCGGGCATCAAATTGTTGACCATTATATTTATGCCATAGTTACCGATGGTGATTTGATGGAAGGCATTGCTTCTGAAGCGGCTTCCCTGGCCGGGCACCTCAAGCTGGGTAAGCTGATCTATTTTTATGACGATAACCGCATTTCGATTGACGGGCCGACCGATTTGGCCTTTACAGAAGACCGGGCAGCCCGCTTTGAGGCATATGGCTGGCATGTGAGCCGGGTGGATGATCCCTTTGACGTTGACGCGCTGGTCTCAGCGGTTGAGGCCGCAAAAGCTGACTCACGCCCTTCGCTGATTGTTGTGCGGACCACCATTGGGCATGGCTTGCCCACGGTGCAAGGCACTGAAGAAGCCCACGGCACACCACCCGGG
>JBLRWR010000090.1:0-7758 GCA_047921135.1 Candidatus Brevefilum sp. | reverse complement strand
GAGCTTTACTGTAGCCTGATATTGGGTCTTGGTGTTAAATGTACAGGATAGGTGGGAGGCTTAGATTCCGGGGCGCCAGCCTCGGAGGAGTCACCGTTGGGATACCACCCTTTTAGCACTGGGGTTCTAACTTTAAGCCGTGAATCCGGTTTAAGGACAGTGTCAGGTGGGCAGTTTGACTGGGGCGGTCGCCTCCCAAAAGGTAACGGAGGCGCCCAAAGGTTCCCTCAGCGCGGTTGGGAATCGCGCGTATAGAGTGTAAAGGCATAAGGGAGCTTGACTGTAAGAGAGACATCTCGAACAGGTACGAAAGTAGGGCTTAGTGATCCGGCGGTGCTGTGTGGAAAGGCCGTCGCTCAACGGATAAAAGCTACCCCGGGGATAACAGGCTAGTGAGGCCCAAGAGTTCATATCGACGGCCTCGCTCGGCACCTCGATGTCGGCTCATCGCATCCTGGGGCTGGATAAGGTCCCAAGGGTCGGGCTGTTCGCCCGTTAAAGCGGTACGCGAGCTGGGTTCAGACCGTCGTGAGACAGGTCGGTCTCTATCCGCTGTGGGCGTAAGGGATTTGAGGAGAGCTGCCCCTAGTACGAGAGGACCGGGGTGGACAGACCTCTGGTGTGCCAGTTGTCGTGCCAACGGCATCGCTGGGTAGCCACGTCTGGCAGAGATAACCGCTGAAAGCATCTAAGCGGGAAACTCGCTTCAAGATTAGATCCCTTATCCAGTAAATGGAGTAAGATCGCAGGAAGACCACCTGCTTGATAGGCAGTATGTGTAAGCGCAGCAATGCGTTTAGCTAAACTGTACTAATGATCGAGGGCTTCATCACGTGATGTGGAGAACTCGCTGCTTTTTCGCCTCAATTTGCTTGTCGTTATCTTTCATTGGTATCTTTAACATTGTTGAAATTGTCCTTTGGTGATTTGTGCGGCGAGGGTACACCCGGTAACATCCCGAACCCGGTCGTTAAGCTCGCCAGCGCCGATGGTACTTGGGGGGCAGCCCCCTGGGAGAGTAGGTCATTGCCAAAGGACTTTTCTATTTAAACCGCTGGCAGTATGCGCTGATCTGGATCACCGGACCAATTTTTTAAGTTCACCCTGCTATTATTCCAGATATAAAGTATAATATTACCCGGTGCGCCTGAAGGTTTAGGGTGCGCATATTTGCCTGGATATGGCACAAGCTTGTTTTAATCATTTACACCCCGGCTTGTGTCAGTTATTCTGATCACCTTTTTGAAGGGAGGTGAGTTTCTTGGCCCGAGTGGTTTTGCGACCCAATGAATCGCAAGAACAGCTGCTGAGACGGTTTCGGAAGCAGGTTGTGAAAAGCGGTGTGTTAAGCACCATCCGCCGAAAACGCTGGTTCATCTCGAAGAGTGAACTTCGGCGCATGGAAAAGAAGAAGGCAATTCGGCGATCATCGGTTCGTCGAGATTAATCATTGCCATCTGCAATTATGGAGGAGGTTTTATGGCCAAAGATGACGATAAATTAACAGTTGAAGGCACGGTGGTTGAAGCCCTGCCTGGCACGCAGTTTAAAGTCGAATTGGAAAATGGTTCTGAGATCCTGGCTTATCTCTCTGGTAAAATGCGCCGTCACTATATTCGCATTTTGCTGGGCGATCGTGTTCGTTTGGAGATCTCACCCTATGACCTGACGCGTGGTCGGATTGTTTATCGTTATCGCCGTCAATCAGCCAGACCAGACGCCTCCTGATCGATGTCTAATTAAAAATTGTAAGTATTAAAATCCTGCTTCGGCAGGATTTTTTCTTTAATCGTTGGCCAGCGCGTGAGGTAAAATTGGGCTATGGTTGCTACAACGCTTCCAGCTTACCCATCATATGACCCCATCCGCCAGTTTGATCTGCGGCGCGATCTTGAACCCGTGGCTGACCTGATTGAGCGCTGTTTCCCCATCCACGCAGATCCTGACGGCCAAACCTATGTCGCTGAGATGCGAAAAGCGGCCCGAGAAATGCGCTTGATGGGCTGGCTGGCTGGTTTTTCAGATCAATATCCCATGCGGAGTTCGGGTTTTGTGTGGGAGGAAGACGGTCAGTTAATCGGCAACCTGAGCTTGATCCCTCTGCAAAAAGATGGGCGACAGGTGCACCTGATTGCCAACGTGGCCGTACATCCGGCCTATCGCCGGCGTGGGATTGCCCGAAAATTGACCCAGAAGGCCCTCACCCACCTGGCGCGCGGGTATGAGAGGGAGGTTTGGCTGCAAGTGCGCGCTGATAACCCGGCCGCGATCGCGTTGTATCGTTCGATGGGTTTTACTGACCAGGCAGCCCGCACTACCTGGCGCATCCGTCCGAAGGATCTCAATGTGCAGGTGGGTAATGCATACCCTCAAGCCCGGGTGCGGCGCTGGGGGCAGCGGGATTGGGCGGCTCAGCAAGCCTGGTTAGAGGCGGCCTACCCTGCTAGCGTCCGCTGGCATCTCCCGCTGAATTATCGCCGGTTTTCGCCGGGTGCGTTGCAACTTGTGGCTAACTACATGGAAGGCGAAGTACTTAAACACTGGTCTGTGGTGGTGGATGGGACCTGCCGGGGGGTGATCACCTGGCAAAAATCAAATAGCTATGCCCATCACCTGTGGCTGGCATTTCCTGAGGATGACGAGGCTGAGGTTTTACCGGCTGGTTTGGCCCAGGTTCTCAGACGCCTTCCGAAAAAGCATCCGCTATCGATTGATTATCCCGCTGGCAGATGCTCACAGGAGCTGGCGGCACTGGGATTTGAACCATTTAGAACGTTGATCTGGATGGTACACAGGTTTTAACGCATCATGCGGCCTGATTTTAGCCGCATATGAAACAGAGCATATCCAGTTGTGATCCAACTTTGAGCGTTTTGGTTTATGGGGATGAATATCGAGCACAGGTTCAGGGCGTCTTAAGCAGACGCCCTGATTTGAGCCAAGCGCAGGTTAAAGCTCTTCATCCAAGACCAGGTCAATCAGGTCTAAGAATTCCTGCCATTCCTCTTTGAAAAAGTGCAGTGTGACGTTGTTCAATTCCAGGTGGAAGCTGGTCTCGCCGTCAGGTTCTTCTGCCTTCCAGGCCAGGTAGTTATCGGTTTCGGCGATTGTGCTCGTGGTGGGTTCTAAGGAATCGTCCATTTTATTTACTCCTCACTAAAATTATAGTTTTTTTGTACGCCTCTATTTATATCACAGTCAGCAGGTGTGGTATACCCTCGCAGTGACGTTGATTGGAATTAATCGTACACCATTTTAGTCATGTGGGGGTGATTCCTCTGGGGTGGGTTCGACCTGTTTTTGGCGGGTTTTCTTCCATAGCCGCTGCCATTGGGTGACGACCCAGCCTTTTACAGCCTGCCATATCCTTTCCAGCCAAAGTGCCGATTTGGTCAGCACGATTTCCTCTTGGGTTTCAAGGTCTGCAAACGGGTCTTGATCGTTGAGCTTTCTGATCACGTAGGTCAGGAAGAGCTTGAAGCTGGCCATCAGAGGGGCTGCAATCACAATCCCGATAAAGCCAAATAACTGAACGCCGATGATTGCACCGATTAACACCAGCGAAGGATGTACTTTTAATCCTGAGGCCATCACTTTTGTGCGGATGATGTTGTCGATGATATTGTTGACGACCATAGAAACACCCAATACGATGATCAGGTAGATGCCAGAGGGGATGTCGAAGGGCACGTTGGTTTGGAACAGCGCCACCAGGCCGAAGGAGACCCAGGTTGCCCAGGCACCCACATATGGGATCAGCTGCCCGATCGCGGCAATGGCGGCCAGGCCGGCAAAAAATTGCACACCGAGAACACCCAGCATAACGGTGTAAATCACATAGGCGATCACCACGACCACCAGCTCACCGCGAATGAACGCACTCCAGATGCGGTTAAGTTCATCGCCGATGCGCAGGAAGTCCTGACTGTAATCGGTGTCCATGGTTTCAAAACTCTGACTGGGAAAGGTTTCTGATTCGGCCAGTAAAAAATATGAGATCAACACGATCAGCACCGTCCAGGTGATGATGCTCACCGCGCCTGCAGCGATGGAGCCCACCAATGTGCCGATCCTGCCGATTGTGGGCTGGATGGCGCGCACGATTTCGTTGGTGATCTCGTCCCAGTTGATGACGGAGGGAGAAAAGCTGAAGGGCCCGATATGGTAGGTTTGTTCGGTGATGTCGGCTACCAAATCTGGTAATTGAAAAATATTCTTTTCAATGAAGCGGATCAGGTTCTGGATTTGCTCAACCAGGGCGAAACCGCCCCAGGTCATCAAGCCCAGGATGATCAATACCAGCAGCAAGTAAATGACTGTGACCGAAATCCGCCAGGGGATTTTGAGTTTATTGGTCATGAAGTTGGCCACGGGATTGATCAGGTAAGCCAGGAGCATGGCCGTGATCAGCGGGCCGAGGAAGCCTTGAAATCGAACCAGCAGTAAAAGAAAGATCGCCACCAGGGCGATGCCCACCACCAGTTTGGTTGTCCACCCCCATTTTGGAGAAGTCTGTTCGGGTTGATTGTGGTTGTTTTCGTTCTGATTTTCAGTCATGGTTTTCAAGAGGGATTAAAACTTCTCGATTTATAGAAAATTTGCTTAACCATTATTATTATACAATAGAGTGAATGAATAGATTTAGGTAAGATTGCAAAAAATGCGTTATATTAAACATCATACCTCAAAAATACCTGTGATGCGTGCTGAACATAAAAAAAGGAGTTTTTATGACAAAAATTGTTTTCCTGGGTGCCGGCAGTACTGTATTTGCCAAAGATTTACTAACCGATATCCTCACCTTCCCGGAGCTGGCAAACGCCACGATTGCCCTGCACGACATCAACCCTGACCGTTTGGAGACGACGTATCGGGTCGGTATAGGCGTCGCCATGTCCATGGGTGTTGCGCCCACCATTGAGACACACCTCGATCGCCGGGCAGCCCTGGACGGGGCTGATTATGCTATAGGTATGTTCCAGGTGGGGGGCTATCAGCCGTGCACGGTGACGGATTTTGAGGTGCCCAAGCAGTTTGGCCTGCGCCAGACCATTGGGGATACCCTGGGCATTGGGGGGATCATGCGCGCGCTGCGCACAATCCCCGTTTATCTTGACATGTGCCAGGATATGGCTGAGTTGTGCCCGGATGCGCTCTTACTGAATTATGTTAACCCCATGGCCATGGTGACCTGGGCGATCAACCGCGCTACGAAAATCCGTACCGTCGGATTGTGCCATTCAGTGCAGGGCACGGCGGCACAATTGGCTGAGGTGATCGATGTGCCTTTGGAGGAGATCAATTACCTGTGCGCCGGGATCAACCACATGGCTTTTTATCTGCGCTTTGAGCGGGACGGGCAGGATTTATACCCGCTGATTCAAAAAGTGATCGATGAGGACCGCATCCCGGATTGGAACCGGGTGCGTTTTGATGCTTTCCAGCGCTTGGGCTACTTTGTGACCGAATCGAGCGAGCACTTTGCCGAATATGTGCCCTGGTATATCAAGCGTGACCGCCCAGACCTGATTGAGCAATACAAGATACCGCTGGATGAGTATATCCGCCGCTGCAAGGTGCAGATTGCCGGGTGGGAGGTGGCGCACCAGGTCATTGCGGACCCGGGGGTAGAAATTGACCAGGAGACCCTGTTGAGGAACCTGGTCGCGGCTGGCGCTATTGAGCAAGAAATCCAGTATGTGCGCGATTTTCTCACCGGCGCAGATGCTGGTCAGCGCTCGATGGAATACGGCGCGCACATCATTCATGGCATCGAGACCGGTCAGCCCAGGGTGATCTACGGCAATGTGATGAATACCGGGCTGATCGATAACCTGCCGCGGGAGGCCTGCGTGGAGGTGCCCTGCCTGGTGGACAAAAACGGCATCCAGCCGACCCGGGTAGGGTCTCTGCCGCCGCAACTGGCGGCCTTGATCCAATCCAATATCAATGTACAAAGCCTGACGGTGGAAGCAGCCCTGACAGGCAAGCGCGAATATATCTACCATGCCGCCCTGCTCGACCCGCACACCTCGGCTGAATTGGACCCCGAACAGATTTATGCCCTGGTGGATGCGATGATCGAGGCCCACGGCGACTGGCTGCCTGAATTTAGTTAGCGGATGCGGTTTCATCTCTTATCAGCGGTAGGAACGTGTGTGAAAAATGGTTAATATTCTTCTTTTCTGTGCTTAATGGGGAGAATTATATTTAATTCATTAATGGTAGGGGCGACTCATGAGTTGCTTCTGCTTGTGCCCCTACAGAAGACCCAGTTAAAGCCCCAACTAATGCCTAAAGAAGTGTTGAGCCATCAAGACATGAGCCGCCCCTACTTGTGATATATGGCTCTCATGATAAAATCAGACATATGATTTACACGCTTACACCTAATCCAAGCATTGACCGCTCATTGACGATTGAAGAAATCCGGTTCAACACCGTCTTGCGCAGCCAAAAGATGCGCCTGGACTGGGGCGGAAAGGGGTTCAACGTCTCGCGGGCGCTTCGATTAATGGGCGTTGAATCGGTTGCCTTGGGCTGGGTGGGCGGCGGTACCGGCAAGATGCTGGCAGACGGCCTGCAGGAATTGAGCATTCAGACGGATTTTGTGTGGGTGGACCAGGACACACGCACCAACACGATGATCATTGAACAATCGGGGGACTGGCACATCAAGGTCAACGAACCCGGTCCGCACATTTCTGCCGAGGATATCGAGCAGATGTTTTTCAAAGTGGAGGGCAATGCCAAAAAGGGTGATTTATGGGTGCTCTCAGGCAGCCTGCCGCCGGACGTCCCGGTGGATTATTATGCCCAGTTGATCGGGCTGTTTCACCAACGCGGGGTGCGGGTTTACCTGGATGCCAGCGGAGAGGCGCTTCAGCTGGGCAGCCAGGCGCAGCCGTTCCTGGTCAAACCGAATGTGTATGAGGCTTCACAGGTGGTGGGCTTTGCCATCGACAGCCAGGAGGATGCTAAGCGGGCTGCGCTGCACTTTTTGCGGATGGGGATCGAGTATTTTGCTCTGACCATGGGGGCGTCGGGCTTATTGGTGGCCTCGCAAAAGGAGATGGCTTTCGCTATCCCGCCCAAAGTGCCTGTCAAAAACACCACTGGGTCAGGTGATGCGCTGATGGCGGGGGTGATCTATGCCCAGTTGCATGACATGCCGCTGGTGGATGTGGCTCGCTGGGGGGTGGCAGCGGGTAGCGCATCGGTGGAATCCGAGGGGGTGAGCGAATTTGACGTGGTGCGGGTGCAGACGCTGCTGGGAGAGGTTGATTCGCGGTTGATCAATGTGATGTAAGGGGTCATTTCACAGATCCCCGGCGTTTTTACTTTTTATTTGTATAAAACTTACAATCAGTGCAAATTGGAGTTGTAGATTGAATTAGCAGACAGCTTTTTGGTGGGTTGGCTCCAGGAGCTATCTTAAATCAAGAGAAAAGCAATGAGCTAGTGCCTTAAAAAGAAGATCTCCAGGTCTGCATGTTCAGTAATTAAGGCTTCCTGGGCGTCATGGTTCAGGGGGGTGAAATTTTCACAGGCCGTGAGAACTTTGCCCATGATGCGGTAATCGCCCACGGTGCAGATGTGGGCCAGCTTTTGCGATAATGAGAAGTTCACCATTTTCTGGATGGTCTCCTGGTCATCAAAGGGCTCATACCAGGTGTGGAAGTGGGGTTCACGGTCGCCCCAGGGCCCTTTGGCGATGGCTTTGATGGTCATCACGCCCACATCTTTTGCTTCGCACAG
>JBLRWR010000089.1:0-7937 GCA_047921135.1 Candidatus Brevefilum sp. | reverse complement strand
ACGGCCTCCGAGGGCGGCCGACTGCTGTTTATCGGCGTCGGCGGCGAGATTGACGGCCAGGTCAACCCGGATTTGACCGCCCGGGCGGGCGACACCGTGGCCATTACGCTGGTCAACGACGACGGGCGCTTCCACGACATTGTGATCACCGAATTCGACGCGGCCACCTCGGTATTTGGCGAACGGGGCCAGGAGGAGACGGTGACCTTTGTCGCTGACCAGGCAGGCACGTTCTTCTATTTCTGCAGCGTCGGAGGCCATCGCCAGGCCGGCATGGAAGGCCAGCTGATCGTTGCGGCTGGTGAGTAAGACGATGGAGCAAAGGTAGGGGCGACTCATGAGTCGCCCCTACTATCCCCTTTTGGCAAATTCAAAATGAGGATCGCTGATTCAAAATGAGGATTAAACTCATGCCTGAGACTGCTTTCCACTCCGCTGTGCTTCGGAGACAATGTCACTTCGTTTGCAGTGAGAAATTGGTGACGGAGACGCCCACGTGACAACAGCCTTCTCTACCCGTAACGACGCCCCGCCGGGGCGTCGCCACGCCGACTGGTGACAAATTTGTGGCACAGTCATAGACATAAATATATTTTTCGCTATTGCTCATCTCTGATCGTTGTTGCTGGGGAGTAAGATGATGGAGAAAAGGTAGGGGCGACTCATGAGTCGCCCCTACGAACGCCTATAGGAAAATTCAATTAAGGTAACGCTGATTCAAAAATTGCGCCTAAAACGGCAACCAGCTCGCAATGGAAAATTGCGAGCTGGTTTTTTCAGCGGGGAGGGGGGGATTCGAACCCCCGGTTGAGCTATAAACCCAACAACCACTTAGCAGGCGGCCCCAATCAACCACTCTGGCACCTCCCCAGGCTTCATTTATTAATTTTTCCCTCCTAATTTCAGGCGGAGGGAGAGGGATTCGAACCCACGGTGGGCGTAAACCCACACCTGTTTTCAAGACAGGCGCCATAGTCCACTCGGCCATCCCTCCGGGATTACGATTCTAACATTAATCACGGGTTACCACAAGACAGGAATTAATCATACCCCCTCAACCCCGAGATGCAAGATGATATATTGCCTCCTGGACATGACTGCTTACTTAAAATATGTTGTCATCAGACAAAAAATTTTGTATAATAGTGATACGATCCTCAACGTAGCCATAATTGAATCACAGCCCCTCTAACTGGGCTGGCAACTGGTTGAGTTATCATGCTTCATCCAAACCCGCTCACTGGTCTGTGCCAGGGCAGCGGGCTTATTTCTTTAAATCCCCGGATCAATCAACCCACAGATGTATTTTTAGGAGGATACGATGAACCGAAAATCAGTTCTTTACCTGGTAGGCCTTACCTTTTTATTGCTCATTTTCATACCTGGACTGGTGGCGGCGCAAACGGGAGAGCGAAGCCCGGTGGGTTGGGGGTTTACATACCAGGGCCTGCTTAAAAGTAATGACGACCCCTATACCGGGCTCTGCGATCTTCGCTTCAGCCTGTTTGATGCACTGTCCGGCGGGACCCAGGTAGGCTCAACACTGACACTGACCAACATCGCTGTTAATCAGGGTTATTTTACCGTCCTGCTGGATTTTGGCCCCGAGGCCTTCACGGGCGAGGCACGCTGGCTCAAAATCGAGGTGCGCTGCCCGGCCGGGAGCGGCGAATACACCGAGCTGACCCCCCGCCAGGCACTCACCGCCACACCTTTTGCCCTGTACGCCCTATCTTCACCCTGGTCCGGGCTGACCGGGGTGCCGGCCGGGTTTTTAGACGGCATTGACGATGACACCACCTACACGGCCGGCAGCGGACTGTCGCTCGCCGGTACGGAGTTTTCAGCTGACACAGGTGTGGTGCAAGCCCGTGTGAGCGGCGTATGTGGTTCCGGGTATGCCATCCGTGCGATTGGAACGAATGGGACCGTCACCTGCGAGCCGGTCTCCGGCGGCGGCGACGGCTGGGCGCTGACCGGTAACGCCGGTACCACCCCGGGAACCAATTTCCTTGGAACAACAGATAACAAAGCGCTGGAGATCAAGGTCAACGGACTGCGTGCCTTGCGCCTGGAACCCCATCCCAACAGTCCCAACCTCATTGGCGGATCTCCCTACAACCTGGTGACCGCCGGCGTTTTTGGGGCATTCATCGGAGGGGGCGGAGGATTCGGTTATGGGAACGAGGTCACCGATCACTATGGTGTAATTGGCGGCGGGTCAGACAACCAAGCAGGCAACAACAACACAGCCTTAAGTGATGCCTACTATGCTACCGTGGGCGGAGGGTTTAGCAACACGGCTAGCGGTGGGTGGTCTACTGTGGGTGGAGGGTATTTCAACACAGCCAGCAGTTATTTTTCCACAGTGGGCGGGGGGCGTTACAATGCAGCCAGCGGATATGAATCCTCTGTGGGTGGTGGCGGTAACAACACAGCCAGCGGAAATTATTCCACCGTGGGCGGAGGGAATGGCAACATAGCCAGCGGATATGATTCCTCTGTGGGTGGTGGCGGTAACAACATAGCTAGCGGATACGGTTCTACAGTGCCGGGAGGTTATTCTAATACAGCCCTGGGTGATTATAGCTTTGCTGCCGGAGCTCGTACCAAAGCGAATAACCAAGGCTGCTTCGTTTGGGGTGACTCGACTTTCACTTTCGGTGATGTGACTTGTAATAATGATAACCGCTGGGTGGCGCGTGCCAGCGGCGGGGTCTATTTTTACACCAATGCAGGCCTGTCAACGGGTTCCTACCTGGCGGCTGGCAGTGGTTCATGGGCATCTATGAGTGATAAGCACTTAAAGGAAAATATTGAACTGGTTGATGAGATGGCGGTGCTTGAGGCGCTCGTGGGGGTGCCCATAGCGACCTGGAACTACACCACCCAGGATGAGTCCATTCGCCATATCGGCCCCATGGCGCAAGATTTCTATACAGCCTTCGGTGTGGGTGAAAACGACACCACGATCACAACCATTGATGCGGATGGTGTGGCACTGGCGGCGATCCAGGGGCTGTATGCTGAGAACCAGGCGCTCAAAGCACAGGTTGAAACCCTGCAACAGGACCAGGCCGACCTGGAATCCCGTCTGAGCGCATTGGAAGAGGCCTTGCAGACCGGGCAATCATCTACACAAGCCAATACAGGCCTTTCGTGGGTGTTCGGTTTGGGATTGGTTGTGATTACTGGCGTGTGGGCGCTGAAACAGCGTAGGGAGGGTGCATTGTGAAAACACAGAAAATTTCCAATCTGCACACCTTATTAATCCTGTGCCTATTGCTGTTGGTGGCCGCACTGCCCGTTCTGGCGCAGTCGGGCGGCATCTTTGACCTGACCTGGAGCACTGTCGACGGCGGGGGCGGGGCCTCTGCTGGCGGAAACTATGCCCTCAGCGGCACCATCGGCCAGCCTGATACCGGCCTGTCCTCTGGCGGAGGCTTTGTCCTGGCGGGCGGGTTTTGGAGGGGCGGGGACGCAGCATCCCCACCTATACAAAATCTGATCTTCCTGCCCCTGGTGACGCGTTAATCGATAGAGGCAGATTGCCCTTGTGGTCTAATGAAATGGTGGGCTGAAGAGAAAATCCAGCCCACCAATGCCCTAAACCGATTTGATCGCCAAGATTGTGAAATCATCTTGCTGTTCGCTTTCCCCACAATGGCGTTGCACTGCTTGCCAAAGTCCCTCACACATAGCCTGGGGTTCGAGATGGATCAGATCTCTGAAGACATGCGGCAGGCTGACTTCCCCAAATTGGTGATCGGCTGAATTTGTCGCCTCACTCAACCCATCGCTGTACAGCAGCACAATCCCACCCGGGGGGGTGTTCACCGTTTGTTGGTCCACCTTAATATCGTCAAACAGCCCAATGGCCTGGCTGATTCCCGGAGGATCGTCCAGCACATCTCCCCCAGATGAGATAATCAATGGGTGCGGATGCCCAGCACGCGCATAGGAAAAACAGCCCTTTTTCGTGTCCAGGATCCCGCACAGGACAGTCACGAACATGCTGGCGCTGTTCAGACCCAGCAAGGTACGGTTGACGTTTCTCAGCGCCTGCCCCGGGGAATGCCCCTGGACGATCTCTGCGCGCAAGAGGCTGTAGGTCAGCGTCATGAACAGGGCCGCCGGCAGCCCTTTGCCCGACACATCGCCTACCACAACCCCCCAGTGTTGACCGCCCAGGTCGATCACATCATAAAAATCCCCGCCCACCGCCCGGGCCGGGATCATGATTGCACCCAGGCGAAAGTGATCCGTGTGCGGCAGGGACCCAGGCAGGATGCTGAGCTGGGTTTGCCGGGCAATCTCCATTTCCCGTTCCAGGCGCTGCAGGTAAGCTTTTTCTTGGTCCCGCAAACGCTTCTTCTCCAGGCTGGCATCAATGCGCGCCTTTAACAGCACCCGGTTGACCGGTTTGATGAGGTAGTCCTCGGCGCCCAGTTCAATACAGCGTACCACGCTGTCCAACTCCTCCAGGGCTGAGGTCACAATCACGGGCAGGTCCCGCCAGCGCGGGTCCCCCAGCAACCGTTCAAGCACCTGGTAGCCGTTCATCTCCGGCATTTCAATATCCAACAGGACCAGGTCGTAGGCCTGGGTTAAGAGCATCGCAAGGGCTTCCCGGCCGTTGATCGCAAACGAAACCCGGTGGCCTTCATTTTCCAGGTATTTTCCCATCACCATACGGATCAGGCGGTCATCGTCGACGACGAGCACCTCGTACATCCCGTTTTTACTCATGACATAAATCCTTCAATATCCTGGAGAGCGGTTCGCAAGCCGCCTGTACCTGCTGGACGATCTCTTGGGCGTCTGCCAACCTGCCCGCCCTGCCCAACGTCTCCAGGTCGCGCGCCAGGTCGCCAAAGGCCAGGGCGCCCAGGGACAGGCTGGTGGACTTCAGGGAATGCGCTGCCCGCGTGAAGGCTTCGGCATCCCCCTGGTCCAGGGCGGATAATAATCTCCCGATCTGCTGGCGGGCATCATCGCAGTAAGTTTCCACAATTTCCAGCATGAATTCTGCGCCCATTTCCACTTTGAGGGCGTTGAACACAAGCCTGTCGATCTCAAGGAGCGGGTTCATATCATGTTCCCTTGAGGGCAAGCCGGTCCACAGTCCGCTTGAGCGCCTGGACCATGTCATCACCCCGGATGGGTTTGCTGAGGTAATCATCCATGCCCGCATCGAGGCATTTCTGTCGATCCTCTGGCATGGCGAAGGCGGTCATGGCAATGATCTGTGGGCGTTCACCCGCTGGCCAGCGCGCGCAGATCTGACGGGTCGCTTCCAGGCCGTCCATCTCCGGCATCTGCACATCCATCAAGACCACATCAAACGCCTGGCGGTTCAGGGCCTCCAGGACCTCGACACCATTCTCAGCCAGGTCTGCCCGGTAGCCGATCTGGGCGAGCATCCGCAAAGCCAGTTTCTGGTTGACCAGGTTATCCTCTGCCAGCAAAATACGCAGGGGGTGCTCAGCCGCCAGGCCGACGGATGGTTTTTCAACGGCCCGCTTGGCTGTTGTGGGCGGCTCGGCCAGGTCTTGAAAGCCAAGGACAGCCTGGAGTGCGGTGAGCAGGTCAGCGGGTTTAAGCGGTTTGGTCAGGACGGCAGCAAATAAACCTGGGGGCAGATCGCCGGCCCGTGTGCCCAGGGATGAAAACAGGATCAACGGGGGCGCACTGGCTTCGCACTGCTGTCTAATTTGCTGCCCCAGCGTGATCCCGTCCATTTCTGGCATGTGTAAATCGAGAATGGCCAGGTCGAACGGGTCACTCTGCTGGAGCCAGGTCAGGCATTCACCCGGCGACCCGGTGGTCTGGCTGGTCAGTCCCCAGGTGGTCAGATGCCTGGCGAGGATGCGCCGATTGGTCTCATGATCATCAACGATCAGGACGCGCTTACCCCGCAACATCGTCTGCTCTTCATACAGGTCGATATCTTGGCTTACTGTTGCGGGGTTGGCCTGGATGGTGAAGTGAAAGGTCGATCCTACCCCGACTTCGCTTTCAACCCACATCGCTCCCCCCATCATCTCGGCCAGGCTTTTGCTGATCGCCAAACCCAGCCCTGTGCCGCCATATTTCCGTGAGGTGGAAATATCCGCCTGGGAGAAGGCTTCGAACAAGCGCTCACGTTGATCGGTGGGGATGCCGATGCCTGTATCCCGGATAGAAAAATGGATTTCAACGGGCTGATCAGCCAGGTCTTGTGCACCCAAAAGGTCAACTGTGAGCTCGATTTCGCCCTGTTCGGTAAATTTGATGGCATTATTGAGCAAATTGACCAGCACCTGGCGCAGGCGGGTCACATCGCCGAGGATTCCGGGCGGCACCTGGGGTTCCATATGATAAAAGACCTCGAGGTTTTTCTCGGCGGCGGGGTATCGCACCATGTCCAGGGCTGATTCAACACACCCCCTGAGGTCAAACGGCTGGGATTCGAGGTCCAGCCTCCCGGCTTCCATTTTGGAGAAGTCCAAAATGTCATTGATGATCGCCAGCAAGGTGTCGCCGCTGTCCCGGATGGTATCTACAAAATCACGCTGCTCAGCGTCCAGGGGCGTGCCCGCCAGTAAATTACTCATGCCGATGATGGCGTTCATCGGGGTGCGGATTTCGTGGCTCATCATCGCCAGGAAGGCGCTTTTGGCCTCGTTGGCCGCATCAGCTTCCAAACGTGCCAGGCGGGAATCTTCAAACAGCTGGGCATTTTTCAAGGCTGTGCTGACATGGGCGGCAATGGTGACGAGCAGATGGACATCATTTTGGTCAAAGGCGCCTTCATGATGCAGGCTTTGCACGGAAATGACGCCTTGTGCCTGTTTTCCGATGATGATGGGCACGCCCAGGTAACTCTTGCTTTTAAGCCCAACCCGCTTCACGCCCAGTGATTCGGCCTGCCCATCCACATCCTGGTTCAACAGCAGCGGCTGACCCGATTCGATAATCTGGCTGACGATGCCCTCCCCAAGGGGGATACTGCCGGGATCTTCCTCTCCGTGGATATAGGGGAAATGGATCAGCCCGGATTCCCGGTCGAGCAACGCCAGGTAAACGACATCCGCGAGGAAAGTTTCGCGCATTTGTTCGCCGACCAACTGGATCAGCGCGTCCAGTTCAAGGGCACCTGCCAGGGCGCGGCTGATTTTGTTGACCGTGGTCAGCTCGATCATACGTTGTTCGATGGCGTCATGGGCTGACTTCAAGGCGGCAGTGCGTTCCGCCACTTTATCTTCCAGCGTTTGTGACCAGCGGGCATTTTCCAGCGCTACCGCGCATTGATTGGCAAAGGCAGACAGCAAATCCAGGTCCTGATCGTAAAAACGGCCAAAGATGCCGCTGATTTCCGTATAAATTATTCCGATCACACGCCCTGAAATGACCATCGGGACGCACAGCACCGACTGCTGTTCGATCGCCTGCGCGTCGGGGGGATCGTACCGCAAGAGCGGTCCAGCTTTCTTTGCCGCCTCTACCACCACCGGGCGGATGTGATCCACAAAGGCGTCAAGCGATTGCCCAGGCAGCAGGTAGGCGGCATCGGGTTCCTCAGGGGTCGAATTCCCCTCGTGCTTCACCACGAACAGTGCGGCCTGTTCTGCCCCGGTCAATTCCAGCAGCTCATCCATCAAGAAGCCAACCAATTGGGCGGGATCACGCATCCTGTTCATGCGCGTACCCGTTTCCACCAAGCGTTTGAATATCTCCTGCAACCCACCCCGCTTTTTCAATTGTTCGGTCAGGGGGGTGAGCGATGCACTGCGTTGCTGGGCTTCCTTCAACCAGCCCCGGATGATATCGCGGTTTTCGGGGATCTTGGTGAAGTAATTCCTGCGCAGACCGTCATCACTGAGGTCCCGCACAGCTTGCGTCATCAGGTCAAAGGCCTGGTTGATGGCCTCCCAGGTCTCGTCCGGGCCCTCGAG
>JBLRWR010000088.1:0-8060 GCA_047921135.1 Candidatus Brevefilum sp. | reverse complement strand
ATCTTTGACTGTAATTGTTAAAACCCCGGGGGTCTTAAGTTGAACCTGTCGCACCCTTCGGCTGAGATTGCTTCGCTGCGCTCGTAATGTCACATGCAATTAATGGTGCGCAAACAAGCATTGCGCACCCTACGAACCTAATCCCTAATCCCTAATTCCTAATTCCTAATCCCTAATTCCTAATACCCAATCGCCTGATTCCCCAATCACCCTTTTTCGCAATTTTCTGAGGCGGCCTTCAAGAAAATTAAGGAATCATGTTATAATCATTAATAGTTAAAAAAGAATGACAAACAATCTCGCGTGCAGTGCATCATTTTTGCTCAAACCGGCCGTCCAAACCGGGGTTGGGGAGCGCCGTCAATTCTTGACGAAAAAATGGATGTGTGCTATATTTTGGATCTAAGCGAATGCCGAATTTCGCCTGTTAAGGTATCATTAGTGGTATATGGTTTTATAAGCAAGTCTTTTTTTTACATGTATCGGATTTAAGGCAGGAGCTTAAAGGAGGTGGTGAAATCCAGTCACGATCATAAATTTTCGAAAGCTCAAAAAATGTCAAGTTAATCCACTAGATTCCTGACAAATTATGATTTGTTAAGAAGGAGAAAAAATGCAAAAGAAACTGTTAGCTTTATTAGGCGTCGTAATCGCGCTGGCGATGGTTTTAGCCGCGTGCGAGCCTGCTGCGGTGCCCGAGCCGGAAACGATTGTTGAGACAGTAGTCGAGACAGTTGTTGAAACGGTTGAGATCATCACAGAGGTTGAGGTCCCCGTTGAGGTCCCAGTGACCCCCGAGGTTGAACCCTCAACACGCACAGGTGGCTGGTTTGATACGATCATCGTGATCGAAGAGCCCAGCACGGATGCCGCCATCACCCGCCTTGAGGTTGAGGAAATTGACATCTTTGTCTACACCGTTTCCAACCCCGAGGCCGCCGCAAAAGTTGAAGCCGCCCCGAATATCGATTACTATCGATCCTCCGGCTCATACAACGAGCTCAGCTTCAACACCACCGGCCCAGTGTGGGAAGATGGTCGTTTGAACCCGTTTGGCGTGCCTGCAATCCGCGAGGCCATGAACTACCTGATCGACCGCGAATATATTGCGCAGGAGATCATGGGCGGCCTGGCCACACCCCGCTGGACCACATTCAACAGTGCATCGAATGACGCGGCCACCTTTGGCCCCGAAATTCGTGCCCTGGAACTCAAATATGCCTTCAACAAAGAACTCGCTGGCGAACTGATCGCTGCTGAGATGGAAGCCCTAGGTGCCACGTTGGAAGATGTATGGACCTATGAGGGTGAACCCGTCGAGATCAGCATCCTGATCCGCATCGAAGACGAGCGCCTGGCCATTGGCGACTATGTTGGCAACCAGCTGGAAGACATTGGCTTCCAGGTGTTCCGTGATTACAAATCCGCTGGAGATGCATCCCCCATTTGGTATGGCGGCAACCCGAACGATGGTGGCTTCCACATCTACACCGGTGGCTGGATCACCACGGTTATCCCCCGAGACTTGGGTGACAACTTTGCCTTCTTCTACACCGACATGGGCTTGCCCTCGCCGTTGTGGCAGAATTATGATAATGACCCGGCCTTCTACGAAGTGGCTCAGCGGTTAGACAGTGCCGATTACGCAACCCTCGAAGAACGTGCCGAATTGATTTCAACAGCCCTGGCACTCTCGTTAGAGGACAGCGCCCGCCTGTGGCTGGTTGACCGCAATGCGATTGCCCCCAAGCTGACCAACATCTCCGCTGCTGCTGACCTGTACGGTAACGTGGGTGGCGGCTGGTTATGGGCCCTGACCATCCAGCGTGCTGGCGAAGAGGGTGGCTCACTGACCATGGCGATGCCCAGCATTCTGACCGAGCCCTGGAACCCGATCGCTGGCTCCAACTGGATCTATGACATGACCCTCATCCGTGGCACCTCGGAAATGGCGACCTACCCAGATCCCTTCACGGGTCTGTATCTGCCCAACCGTGTTGACCGCGCTGAAGTTGTGGTCCAGGAAGGCCTGCCGGTCTTTGTGACCCTGGATTGGGTTGACCTGAGCTTTGAGCCTGAAATCCTCGTCCCCGAGGATGCCTGGGCTGACTGGGATGCTGAAGCACAGCAATTCATCACCGTAGGCGAAAAGCATGCTGCTGCTGTTGAAGCTGCTGCTGCAGAGGCTGAAGAGGGTGAGGAAGTTGAAATCCCTGGTCCCGTAACTGCTATTTCAAGACGTGTGGTTTACTATCAGGAAGACCTGTTTGATGTGGTCAAATGGCATGATGGCAGCAACTTCTCCTTTGGTGATATTCTGATGGCCATGATCCTGACCTTTGATCGTGCCAAGGCAGACAGCGCCATTTTTGATGCGGCGGCTGTTCCGTCCTTCAATTCTTTCATGTCCGCATTCAAGGGCGTCAAGGTTGTTTCCACCGATCCATTGGTAATTGAAACCTACACTGATACCTACTACCAAGATGCTGAAATTGGCGTTTCTACCTGGTGGCCATACTACGCTCAGGGCACTGGTGCCTGGCACAACCTGTACCTCGGCATCCTGGCGGATGGCGCTGGCGAGGCTGTCTTCTCACAGGCCAAGCAAACCGAGCTGGATGTTGACCGCCTGAGCTTTATCGCCGGCCCGACAGTTGAGATCATGAACAACTGGCTGGGTGTGTGGACCGAAGAAGGCGGCATGCCTTACGAACCGATCTTCAGCCAATTTGTGAGCGAAGATGAAGTTGCCACCCGTATTGAGAACCTGACCGAATGGCATCGCCGTTATGGTCACTTCTGGATTGGCACCGGCCCCTACTACCTGCAGCGCGCCTTCCCGGTTGAGGGTACTGTTATTCTGAATAACAACCCGCTCTTCCCCGACCTGGCTTCCCGCTGGAATCGCTTTGCGAACGCCCCGATCCCCGTGGTTGAGGTAGATGGTTCAGCCCGCGTGACCATTGGTGACGAAGAGGTTTACGAAGTGTCTGTGACCTTTGAGGGTGCACCTTATCCCCTCGCGGACATCAAAAATGTCAGCTTCCTGATTGTAGATGCGACCAACCAGATCGCCCATGTGGGTGAGGCGGTTGCTGTGGCAGATGGTCTCTTTGAGATCGTCCTGACATCCGAGATCACTGGTGCCCTGGCGACAGGCTCCAACACCCTCGAGGTTGTGGTTGTTTCCAACCTGGTGGCTGTGCCTGTTTCCGATGGCCTGACCTTTGTGACCGTTGAGTAGTTTGAACATTCTCTAGACCTATATACTGGGGGCGGGGCGTTCGCCACGCCCCCAGTATCCTTAATTTTTATCTGTTATAAGAAAGCGAGATGCGCGATGACAGATACCACTTTTACAACTGAGGAAATGGAAGCGCCGGTCGAAACTGCACAAAAACGACCTAAAGCGATTTTGCGGCTTCTGCGTTATACTGTCGGGAAGTTCTTTTCGCTGTTACTGGCTGTGACCATTGGCATGTACTTAACCATCCTGATTGCCAACATGGGTGGCTATGTGGATCAGATCATGAAGTCTCAAATCCGGGATAGTATCGGGCTGCAAGTCAGCATGGATCCTGAAACGCGCCGGTTGCCCGTGGCCGAACGACAGAAATTAATCAATGATCTTGTTGAGGTAGAGGAAAGACGCTTGGGGCTCGATCAACCTTTTATCGGGCGGAGTTTCCGGTTTTTGTGGAATGCCCTCACGTTGAATTTAGGCCGGGCTAACCACATTTCCAGTGATTCTGGTTCACGCTTTGTCCGTCTGATCATCCTTGAACGCCTGCCCCCTACGCTATTATTAATGACAACGGCGAGTTTTTCACTGTTCTTTATCAGTCTTTTCTTTGCCCTGTTCCTTTCAAGAAATTATGGCTCTTTTTTGGATAAGATTGTCATTGCCCTTTCGCCAACCTCATCCGCGCCGCCCTGGTTTTATGGCATCTTTTTGCTGTTGATCTTTGCCGCCCTGCTAGGCTGGCTGCCCTTTGGGGGGATGGTGTCCGCGCCGCCACCTGAGGACCCGATCGCGTACGCGCTCAGCCTGGGCCGGCATTTAATCCTGCCTGTAGCAGCCTGGCTAATCAGTGGCTTTTTTGCCAGTGTGTTCAGCTGGCGGACCTTCTTCTTGATCTTCTCAATGGAAGATTACGTAGAATTGGCACGGGCAAAGGGTTTGCCCGCCCGTGATATTGAACGGCGTTACATCTTACGCCCAACGCTGCCGAACATCGTCACCAGCTTTGCGCTGATGTTGATCGGTCTGTGGCAGGGCGCCATCATCACCGAAACGGTCTTCAACTGGCCGGGTTTAGGACGCATGCTCTACTCGGCAATCCAGGTTTTTGATACGCCGGTAATTATCGGCTCAAATGTGATCTATGCCTATTTATTGGCCATGACCGTTTTCATTTTGGATTTCGTTTATGCCCTGGTTGATCCCCGGGTACGTGTGGGAAGTGGAGGGCCAAAAGCATGAAAAAATTCTTTGCGAGCATCAAGCAGTATCCCTCTGCAGTAATTGGTTTGATATTGATCCTGTTACTGGTGGGTTTGTCCATTTATGTGGTCATTACGATCCCTTATAACCAGGCCATCCAGTACTGGCGCGGGGGTGAGGATGTCATTGGTGATGTTCCCCGCACCGCCAAGCCGATTTACACCAACTGGCTCACTTCGCGAAATCTGCCAGAAACGATGGTGATCGACAGCGCCAACCCGGATGATGGGATTGAAAAGACCGTCGCGGAAATTGCTGAGGATATGTGGGATATCCAGATGGTGTTTGAAATTGACTATCCATATGATGATTTTCCCCAGGAACTCCAGGTTGTTTTGACGGCTACTTATGAGGAGAAAACGCCTTTTGTAACGCTGACCTGGTATACGCCAGAAGGTGAACGCATTAAAATTGCCGATGTCAGCTCACGGCGCTCTGAAACCGTCCGGTTTGACCAGCAGGATCGGCTGGTGCGCAATTTGGGCGGCTTACCGCCTCGCATCGGGCTGCTGAGCATTCCCGAAAGCGACCCTCCTGAGGTGCGGCAAGGCACCTATGAGCTACATATTGACACAATTGTGTTCGAAGAGGATTCGGATATCGATGCCCGGTTCATCAGTATGGGCCAGGTGCATGGTGTGGCAGGGACGGATCACCGGCGGCGGGAACTCTCCATGGCGTTGCTGTGGGGTGCCCCGATTGCGCTCTCGTTTGGTTTGCTAGCGGCTTTAGGTACGACCTTCACGACCATGTTCATTGCCGCCGTTGGGGTGTGGTTTGGCGGCGTGGTGGATGAAGTTATCCAGCGCATCACCGAGATCTACATGGTTTTGCCGTTTTTGCCCATCCTGATCATGGTCGGGGTGTTCTACAGCCGCAGCATCTGGACCATGCTGGTGGTGGTGATCCTGATCAGCATCTTTGGTGCGGCCATTAAGAATTACCGGGCTATCTTCCTGCAAATTAAGGAAGCAGCCTATATTGAAGCGGCCCGTTCGTATGGGGCAGGTAACTGGCGCATCATCTCCCGTTACCTGGTGCCGCGCATTGTCCCGATCCTGATCCCGGGTTTGATTAGCGCCATCCCTTCGTATGTGTTCCTGGAGGCTTCGCTATCCTTGTTAGGGTTGGGCGACCCGGTGTTGCCCACCTGGGGTAAGATCATCAATGACGCCCAAATGAATGGTGCGCTGTACAACGGGTATTATTACTGGGTGCTGCAACCAGCCGCTTTGTTGATGATCACGGGTTTGGGCTTTGCGATGATCGGTTTTGCGCTTGACCGGATCTTCAACCCCAAATTGAGAGAGGTATAAGATCAATGTCTGATGATACTTTGTTGAGAGTGCAGGATTTACAATTATTCTTCCGTACAACCAAAGGCGTGGTGCGGGCGGTGGATGGTGTTGATTTTGAATTGAAACGCAACCGAGCCGTGGTGGTTGTCGGGGAATCGGGCTGTGGGAAGACCTCGATGGCCAAGGCAATTTTGCGATTGTTGCCAAAGAATGTGGATACGTATACGGGCAAGATCTTCTTAAACGACCTGGACACCATGACGCTCAAGGATGAGGAATATCGCCTGAAAATGCGCTGGGTGAAGATGTCGATGGTCCCGCAAGCGGCGATGAACTCGCTCAACCCGGTTCTCAAAGTGGGCGACCAGGTGGCAGAACCGGCCATCATCCATAACGACATGAGCAAAGATGTCGCCATGCAGCAGGCTATAACGATGTTCCAGCATGTGGGCGTACCCCTGGACTTCATTGAGCGCTATGCCTTCGAGTTGAGCGGTGGGATGCGACAGCGGGTGGCGATTGCCATGTCGCTGGTCTCCCTGCCAGAATTGATTGTCCTCGACGAGCCTACTTCAGCGCTGGACGTGCTCACCCAGGCCAATATCTTCAATGTGCTCAAACGGATTAAGAAAGAGTTGGGCATGAGCTTCATCCTCATCACCCATGATATCGCCACCTCCAGCGAGCTGGCCGATGATGTGGCCGTGATGTACGCCGGGCAGATTGTAGAAACAGGCGATGCCCATCGCTTCTTTGCGGCCCCGCTGCATCCCTACTCGATTAAATTAATGAACAGTGTGCCCCGACTGCGTGCCCGGCAGGAACCGGACTTTATCACCGGACAGCCGCCCAGCTTGCTCAACCCACCCACCGGGTGCCGGTTTGCCGAGCGCTGCCCTTCACGGTATGAACCCTGCGATGAAGAGCCGCCGACCGTCAATATCGAGGGCCGCACGGTTAAATGCTGGCTGCATGTGAAATAAGGAGAAATGATGACGATTGATGACACATTAACGACGGCACCTGAGGCCCAAGATATTAGAGAAGAAACTGCACCTCCCGAAAGGGATGTGCTCTTGTCCGTGCAGAATCTCAAGGTTTGGTTTGAGTTGCGGAAGTTTGGATTTGGCATCTCTGGCTATGTCCATGCGGTGGATGGCGTCAGCTTTGATTTGCATTATGGCGAAACCATCGCCATTGTGGGTGAGTCGGGCTGCGGTAAGACCACACTGATGAAAAGCATCCTGGCTTTATACCAACCGACAGATGGCGATATCTACTTTGAAGGTCAGCCCTTAAGCCAGTTGCGGGCCAATGAAATGCGTGCCTATCGTGCCAACGTCGGTTATGTGCAGCAAGACCCGTATGGCGCTTTAGCCCCGTTTATGAATGTACGCACGATTCTTGAAGAACCGATGATCATCAACGGGATCAAGGACAAAGAAGAACGCCAACGGCGAATCTACCAAACAATGCAAGAGGTCAAGATGAGCCCGCCGGAGGACTTTTTAGAAAAGTTCCCCCACATGCTCAGCGGCGGTCAGCAGCAACGGATTGTGCTGGCCCGCGCTATGGAGCTAGAGCCCAAGTTGATTGTTGCAGATGAGCCGGTTTCGATGCTGGATGCCTCTGTGCGGGTTGAGATCCTGCGCTTGATGCAGGCTTTACAGCAGAAGCACAACCTGGCCGTGATTTACATCACCCACGACCTTTCGACTGTGCGTTATTTCTCTGAGCGTGTGTTCGTGATGTATGCCGGGCAGGCGGTTGAGAAAACCTTGATTGACAGCATCGTGCATGACCCGCTGCATCCCTATTCGCAAGCGTTGATGGAAGCAACCTCCGATCCGGATGCCGAGAATGCCACTCGCTACCGCGATGTGCCCCCGGGTGAACCGCCCAGCCTGGTTAACCCGCCTTCAGGGTGCCGGTTCCACCCGCGCTGTCCGTACCGGATTGATGGGTTGTGTGATGTGGAGGTGCCGCCGCACTTCACGCCGAAACCAAACCAAATGGTGGCTTGCTGGTTATATCGATGATCATTAAGTGGGAACCCTGGAAGATGATTGCGTTGGGGGGCAGTATGATGCTGGTTAGCGTCATCTTACCATTGCTGATGGTCATTCAGGTGCTCAGGTCAACATTCTTCCTGAACTTCCTGGCTTACGGACTGTCGGTGGCGGGGTTAATTCTCGGTTTCATTGGGATGGTTAGCATGGTTAAAATTAAGCGGATTGAGAAGAAGTATAAGGACGAAT
>JBLRWR010000087.1:0-8352 GCA_047921135.1 Candidatus Brevefilum sp. | reverse complement strand
CTGGCTTTGATTATCACAGGCGTATTAGCGTTTTTCTTTGTCGGCCAATCCCGCTTAACCGGTTATGGCAATGAGAATATGTTTTACATCACTCAATTGACGCAAAATACGATTAATGTCCGTCATTTGTTGCTAGCGGGAATTTTAATTGGGACATTAGGTGTGCTGGATGACCTGGTTATTTCTCAATCATCGGCAGTATTTGAGCTTTATCGCAATAATCCAGCCCAGGACTTCAAAAGTTTATACCGGTCTGCGATGAACATCGGCAAAGATCATATTGCCGCGACGGTGAATACCCTGGTGCTAGCCTATGCCGGTGCTGCATTACCTATGTTATTATTGTTTTCGTATCGCAGCGTTGATTTTTTGATGGCAATCAACCTGGAATTCATTGCCGAGGAAATTGTTCGCACTTTGGTGGGCTCATTGGGCTTGTTTGCTGCAGTGCCAATAACCACCAGTCTGGCTGCGTTGATTGCCATCAAGTACCGTGACCTTGGAAAACTCAAAACATACCTGGGACCTTTAAATGAATAACGAACTGATGTATGACGAATTTAGCACGGATTACGACCGCTTTGTCAACTGGAAAGGCCGCCTGGACGTTGAATTGCCATTCTTAAAGGCTGAACTGGCGGTGATGAAAGGGCAAGATGATTACCGAGTGCGTGTGCTTGACGCGGCGTGTGGCACGGGACAGCATGCGATTGCGCTGGCAAAGAACGGTTTTGATGTTTCCGGGGCAGATATCAGCGCCAAAATGATCGAAATTGCACGAAAAAATGCAAAGACTGAAAAGCATGACCTACACTTCAAACAAGCCGGTTTTGGGCAATTGACAACGGCATTTGGCCGTCACAGCTTTGATGGCTTAATTTGTCTGGGAAATTCACTACCGCATGTCTTGGAAGAGGGGTCCATGCTGGACACCCTGGCGGATTTCAAGTCTGTACTCCGTCCTGGCGGAAAACTCATCATCCAAAACCGAAACTTTGATGGAATCATGGGCAGGCGTGAGCGATGGATGCAGCCAGAGACGTATGTTGAGGGAGAAAACACCTGGATATTTGTTAGGTTTTATGATTTTGATCCAGATGGATTGATCTCATTTAACATCCTCATTCTGACGGATCTAAACAAGGGTGGGTTTACCCAGAAAGTGATCAGCACCCGCCTGTGGCCATTTACGCACATCCAGTTGATCAACTGGCTTAAACATACAGGATTTGGAAATATCCAGTTGTTTGGGAACCTAGAAGGTGTGCCGTACAGTGCTGAAAGCTCAAGCAATCTGGTGATCACCGCCCATGTGAGCTGATTCTTCATTGAATGCTGAGAAGTTTCAAAAGACTGCAATTGGATTATGTTAATCTGAATAACTGTATATCAGGGAGTGTTCATGCGCTTGATACCATTAAAAAATGGAAAAAATTATAGAAAAGCCTACTATTTTGCCACTTATGGCGCGGCGTTTGTTGCCCTTGGGCTGGGTTTGTCCGCTATTGGGCCTATGCTGCCTTATTTGGCAGATCGAGTTAGCGCATCCCTCTCCCAAATCAGCTTCGTGTTCACAGCCAGCAGCCTTGGTTATTTGATCGGTTCTACCGGAGGCGGCCGCCTGTATGATCGGTTCAAGGGCCATGTGTTGATGTTTATCGCCCTGCTTTTTTCAATTCTCATGGTGTTTCTTATCCCGCTGACGGTAGAAATTTATGTCTTACTCGGAATTGTTTTCCTGCTGGGAATTGGCCAGGGCGCACTTGATGTCGGCGCAAATGTCAATATTTTGTGGGTTTATGGTGCCCAGGTCGGGCCTTTCATGAACGCATTGCACTTTAGCTTTGGTGTTGGGGCATTTATTGCGCCCATTATTCTACACCAGGTGATGCGGTGGTCAGGCGGCGGGTTATCCTGGCCTTTCTGGACTTTGGCGATCCTGTCAATTCCGGCCTTGCTTGGCTTTTGGGTCCTTCCCAGTCCAAAAAATCCCGAGAAAGATAGCGAGGTAACTGGTTCACCATCGACCAACACTGGTTTGGTGGTGGCAATGGTCATTTTGTTCTTTTTGTATTGCGGCGTTGAAGGCGGGTTTGGTGGCTGGATTTTCACTTATGTTACTGAAACTAACATTGCTTCTGAGACCAATGCTTCCTATATCAATTCGGTGTTTTGGGGCGCTTTGACATTAGGCCGTTTGATTTCAGTGAGATTGGCAAGAAATATAAAACCCGCACAGCTGTTAACTGGAAACTTTACCCTGGCAATTTTATTCTTTGGCTTGATCCTCATTTTCCCCCTGTCCCCGTGGGTGATTTGGATTGGTTCTGCCGGATTGGGACTGGCGCTTTCCTCTGTTTTCCCAACGCTGCTGGTATTAGGAGAATCCCGTTTGAGAATTTCTGGCAGCGTAACGGGTTTATTTTTCCTGGGTGTCAGCCTGGGGGGAACACTCATCCCGATGCTTTTAGGGCAAATCTTTGAGTTTATTGGCAGCTACCAGGTCATGCTGGCGCTGATGGTCCTGACTGGGTTGGGAATGCTGGTTTTGTTTGCCTTGATCTTTGCTTCAAACAGGCTGGGAGAAAAAGTCCGTAACTAAAACCTGGTTTAAAGAAAAAAGGCTTCCAACAATCAGGAAGCCTTTTTTGTTTGTTTGTAAAGTTTCAGGTTTTATGTAAACCGCTCACGGATGGCAGCACTGACGTAATCCAAAATGGCAACAGTGAAGGCAATAAACCACACCGCAATGCCTGCTGCCCGGTAGTCCAGCACCCTGATCCACTGGGTGAGCAGGTAACCAATCCCACCGCCGCCTACCAAACCAATAATGGTTGACATGCGAATGTTGATGTCCCAGCGGTAAATGGTAAAGGATACAAACGGGGGGATGACCTGCGGGATGACCGCATATACAATGATCTGGAACCAATTCGCGCCGGTTGCTGTGATCGCCTCAATGGGACCAGTGTTAATGGACTCGATGGCTTCTGAATACAGTTTGCCCAAGGCAGCAATGGAGTGAATGGTGAGGGCGATGATCCCTGCCCAGGGGCCCAAACCAACGATGATCACAGCCAGGATAGCCCAAATCAGCGGTTCGATTGACCGGATGATGTTCAACACCCCTCTGACCAGGTAATAAATGCCAAGGGTGACGGGACTGGCGCTCATCAAATTGCGAGCAGCCAAAAAGCTGAAGGGCAGTGAAAGGATGATCCCAAAAAAGGTAGCCATCATGCCGATGAAGATAGTTTCGATCATCTTTTCGACAGCAAGAAGAAATTCCTCACTGAATTCCCAATCGCCAATATTGGTTATTTGTCGGCCTTGCAACTCCCACTCAGAAACACCTTCACGATATGAGGGTGGGATGATCCGGTAAGGCCAGATGATTTCTACGTAAAACTCTCCGTTTTCATCCGGAATCACGGTCACATTTTGAGCGTCCTGACGCTGACGGAATTGAGATGTAGCTGGGTCTACCCACCATAGGTCAACCACAACATCGGGGAGGTAATTGTATCCGTACACTTCCAGGGTTGTGCCAGGCACAATCTCGACTGTACCCTCCTCGGTTTCTTGTTGGGTCGTCGGTTCACCACAGGTCGGCGTGACAACCAGATAGGGCCTATCCTCTAACGGAGTTGCAGGCGGTGGTGGATCATCAGAACAAGGGTTTTCCAAAATTGCCACACCGCGCCAGGTATCCTCAGGATAGGAAATGGCTCGCTCCCATGGCCACAGCACCCTGGAAAGGGCCGGTCCAGCATCACCAAAGGAGGTCACCAAAGTGTAAATATCAATCCGGCCAATTTGCCAACCCAGCAAGAAGAAAGATAGAATCACCATAATAAAAATGAGGATTGGTTTTCTCTGATCTGGCTTTTCGGCGATCATAGCCAGTTTGACCGCGTCATAGATATTAGCCAAATATAGAATTCCGACAGTGATGGTAATGATAATTAGCAAAGGCTGGAGGTAAAAGGCTTTGTTGACGATATTCATAAAGCCGGTATCCCTGGGGGCAGCCAGTCTAAAACGCCATACCATCAATCCGGCAATAGATGCAAAGCTGATGAAGATTAAAATACCGCGCCATACTTGGCGGGCTAAAGCTTGCCCCAACCCGGGAACCAGCGCTGAGAGGACCCCAGCAGCCCAAGGAGGGACCAGGCTGGGCAGTGAAGTTTTCGGCTTATAAATTTGCTGCTTCTTTGTCTTCATTACTCCTCACTCCTTTCCAGCGCGCCTTCGATACCATCACTGATGCGTTCTGCCTCTTCACCATAGATGGTTTTAAATTCTTCGTCCGTCATTTTCTGAATGTCCTCGCGGGAGCCTTGATAAACCAATTTTCCCGCACGTAAACCGATAACACTCGTCGAATAGCGTTGAACCAGGTCCAGGTAGTGCAGGCTGCAGATAATTGTGAGATTATCTTCTTTATTCAGCTTTTCCAGATAATTTAGAATGGAATGCGCTAAAACGGGGTCTAAGCTGGCAACGGGTTCATCAGCCAGGATCAGTTCTGGGTCTTGCATCAATGCCCGGGAGATGCCTACCCTCTGCTGCTGACCGCCAGAAAGCTCTCTGGCTAGTTTCATGGCTTGATCTTCAATATCCATTCTTCTGAGGATATTCCAGGCTTTCTCACGATCTGCCTTACTGAACTGATGGAGCAAAGTTGGCCATGTTCTGGCGTAACCCAGGCGCCCAGCCAGCACATTAATCAAAACAGAGGAACGAGAAACCAAATTAAAATGCTGAAAGATCATCCCAATCCTACGACGTGCCTTGCGGAGCTCATCACCTTCAAGCTTTGCCAAATCAACGCCGTTCCAAAGGATCTCACCGTCTGTGGGATCGATCAATCGATTGATGCAACGCAGCAATGTTGATTTACCTGATCCGGACAAACCTATGACGATTAGAAACTCGCCATCGGGAACGGTGAAGCTGACATTATCAACAGCCAGGGTTCCATCCTCATAGATTTTGGTTAGATTTCTTATCTCGAGCATAATTTTGAACCTTTAATTGTTAGGTTATTGATATTAAAAGGGGGCTGGGGTATTCCCAGCCCCCTTTATTATCCGGGGTCAAATTGATTTATTTCATATAATCTGAGATGTTAACACCAGCCGCATCCAGAATCTGTCGGAATGGCTCGTAGAAGCTGTCATCTCGTGCAGCCAACTCACTCCACTCGTAAGCCTGGAAGATGGCCTCAGCGCCTTCTTCGGTCTCATGAATGGTCAACAAAATAGCGTTGATCTGGTCACGAAGCTCACGGGCCACAGAGGGATGATATTGCACACCGTCGTTGGGGATATCCACAGAGACCTCAATCACAGTGATGGCTTCCATAATGTCAGGATAGTCCTCAGTGAGGTTCGAGCGGGCATCCACGAAGGATGAACCGCCGTCGCATTCGCCGTTGTAAACGGCAGAAACGGCTGCGTCATGGGAACCTGCAAACACAACGTCCACATCGGTATTGGGATCAACACCAGCAGCGCCGAGGGTGAAGCTGGGGATAATCCAGCCAGAGGTGCTGAGGGGATCCACGCCGCAGAAGGTTTTGCCTGCAAAGTCAGCCAAGCTGGTGATGCCGCTGTCGGTGCGTGCGAAGATCTGGCCGTTGTATGAGGCACTACCCCTGCGCAGAGAAACCAATTCGGCTTCGGCAACGCCACGCTCGGAGGCCAGCATGTAGGCAAAGGTCGCCAGGGAGGCCATATGCGCTTTGGGTGGATCTGCTGACATGGCTTCGATCACACCGGCATATTCGGTGGCCACAAAGGGCTCCAAAACCAAACCGGTCTCTTCATAAATGATGTCAGCCACTTTCTGGAAACCTGTCAACACTGTGTCAGTTTCACCAGAGGGTACCAGCGCCCAGATGATCGGGTTCTCTTCAGTTCCCAGCTCAGCTTCTTTTGGCGCACATCCAGCCAAAGTCATGCCGATGATCACGAACAGGGCTATCAAAAAATATGTTGTACGTTTCATGTCTACTCCTTCTCGTAGATATAGAGAGTGAATGTTGAATTCATAGCTTAGTATAATATAATTTTGGAGAAATTCCAAACGAATTTTACTTAGAATGCCTTGGGGGCACTCAACTTAAAACAACAATTTAAGTGATAATTTCCGTTAAAAAATCTGCCTCCACCCATCAATATATAATGTCAGTTGGCCTTTATCGTAATTCTGATGCAATTTTGTTTAGTGCAATATCTTGGGGGTCTGTCAGTTCCAGCTTAAGCCCATGCGGCTGTGGGTTTCCCTGGTCATTTACATGAACGAAGGTGATAAATCCGTCCAGGATGGTTTCATCTTTGTTGTTCTCTTTGAGGTCCACATAAACTTTAAGGGATGACCTGCCGGTGTAGACGATCTTGGACTCAAAACAGGCGATGTCTCCGGAAATTAAGGGTTTGGTGAAGGCCATGCCATGAATTTTTAAACAGACAATGTTGCTGGCAGGTAAAACGCTGGCTACAGCAATGAATCCGGCTTCGACAAACCATTCGGCACATCGCCCTGCAAATAATGTGCGGTGATGGTTAAGGTCCTCACTTTTTACCAGTCGATCGTATCGGAAAGTTTTGGGGTCCATTTGTTTCCTTTGCGTCTCCTTTTGTGTGTGCAATCAATAAATAGCAGCCATTATCCTATTATAGCAGTCATTTTTTGACCTGTTTTGGTATAGTGATAGATTGGTGTGATGAGTGTCAAGGAGGCGTTATAATCCATCGTTGAATGAACCTATCAGAGTGAAAAGGGAGAAAACAAGTGAATTCAAACCTTTCCAGCAAAACGGTTGTCATCACTGGGGCATCTTCCGGGATCGGGTTTGCAACTACGGCAAAATTTGCTCAGCTGGGCGCTTATGTGATTGGTGTGGGGAGGTCAGAAACGCGTAATGAGCGTGCTATACAATCCATTCTTAACATAAATGCAGCAGCCCAAATCGAATTCCTGTTAGCAGACCTGGCGGAACAACAGCAAGTCGTAGATGTAAGCCTTACGGTTATTTCTCTACTCACTGAACACCATTTTGATCACTTGGATATCCTGATCAACAACGCAGGTGTTTACCTTGAAACCAAGCAGCGCAATCGGGATGGGATCGAAAAAACCTTTGCGGTCAATCATTTGGCAGCTTTTGTGATGACACACCAGCTTTTACCGCTTTTACGGCAATCACCCAATGGGCGGGTGATGACACTCTCCTCCTATGCACATCGAAAAACACCAATGAACCTTAAAAGGATCAGCAACCCATGGCCATATATTGGATTGCTGGCTTATAAACGCTCAAAATTATGCAATGTGCTCTTTACTAAAGCGTTAAACCAGCGCTGCCCTGAGATTAATGCCTTTGCTGTGGACCCAGGGCTGGTCAATACAGGGATTGGGTCCAAAGGCAACCCGGGTATCTCCGATTTGGTCTGGCGCAGGCGCCGGTACAAAGGTACCCATCCTGATATACCGGTTGAGACTCTGCGCTTCCTGGCAGAAAATGAGGGCATTGATCCTGTCGAAGGCGATTATTTCAGGGACAGCCAGGTTCAGCTTCCCAGCCGGAATGCCAGGCGAGAAGACCTTGCCCGGGAACTATGGGAGCTCTCCTGCCAGTTGACCGGAATAGCCTGGGATTGACTTTGCTCAGCATACGCAAACAGGCGCCCAAATAAGCGCCTGTTTTTGCTGATTTTGCAAATCCGATTTTTATATCTCTCCGGCATCGACCAGTGTTTCCAGCCGGTCAACATAGCGTGCCATGGTTTCAAAAGCCTGATCTACAGGTTCCGGGCTGGTCATATCGACCCCTGCTAGCCGGAGAGCATCCAGGGGATACAAGGAACCGCCTGCACTTAAAAATTCAAGGTAGCGGTCTACATCCTCCTGGCCACCTTCTTGTATGCCCTTAACCAGGAAATGGGCTGCAGAAATTCCGGTGGCGTAGTTGTAGACATAAAAGTTCATGTACATGTGTTGAAATTGCGCCCAGGTGATGCCGATTTGATCGCGGTCATAAACGACATCCTCGCCATACCCCTCGGCGAACAGATCTGCACAGAGATTAGTCATGATGTCTGCAGTCAAGGGTTTACCTGTTTCTGCCCGCTCATGCATTTCAAGCTCCCAGCGGGCCAAGGTAGGCATAATAAAGAAGTAGCGATGGAAATTCGACATGGCTTCTTCAATCAATGCCAGCTGGAAGAGGGGATCGGTCTGCGTGGTGAATAAATAATCCCGCACCATGGCCTGGTTGAAGTTGCTGGCAACTTCTGCCACGAAGAGCGAATAGCGGCTGTAAATGAAGGGTTGTGCTCTTCG